>NZ_JBHJUV010000033.1:0-111143 GCF_042268025.1 Streptomyces sp. NPDC056161 | reverse complement strand
AGGGCGCCGATGTTGGCGACCTGGTCGACGACGACCAGTACTGTGCCGAATTTCGCGGCCAGCTTCTCGAACAGCTCCCGCAGCTTCGGCTCGGTGTTGGGCAGCCGCCTGTCGTGGACGGTCTTGCCCTGCCCGGTCAGACCGTGAGCGTGGTGAAACTCCTTGCCCAGGTCAAGGCCGAGGAACAGATCTATGTCGACGGTGTCGACCATGCTCGCGTGCCCCTTCGACGTGCACTCGTGCCCGATCCTGGCCGTCCCTGCGGCACCACACGCCGGCAACCACGTTACGCAGACATTCCGTCCCTGAAGAGGTCCGGCGTTGCGCCGGACCGGGCGGTCGTCAGGCCCCTCATCAGCGGTCAAGCGGTGCCCCGAGACCCGGCGGCAACACCCCCCAGGTCATCCCTTCGACAGGGGGCAGACAGCCATACCGGGCCCGGAGGCCAGGCGCCCCATTGCGGGGCCACGAGAAAGGTAACGGGGCGGTGCCGGGTCAAGGGGTCTCCGCCCGGTCCCGCCAGGGGAGTTCGGCGGTGATCGTGGTAGGCCCGCCGACCGGGGAATCGACGACGAACAGCCCGTCCACCGCACCGAGCCGCTCCGCCAGCCCGCGCATCCCGCTGCCTGCGTCCAGCCGTGCCCCGCCCCGGCCGTCGTCCCACACCTGGATGAGCAGCCGGTCCGCGGACCGCCAGACCTCGACGGACGCGGTCCGCGCGCCACTGTGCTTGCTGATGTTCTGGAGCAGTTCCGAGACCGTGAAGTAGGCGATGCCCTCGATCGCGGCGGCCGGCCGTGACTCCAGATCGGCGGTCACCTTCACCGGCACCGTGCAGCGGGAGGCCACCGAGGACAGCGCGGCGTCCAGACCGCGGTCGGTCAGGACCGCGGGATGGATGCCCCGGGCGAGGTCGCGCAACTCCTGCAACGCGAGTTTCACCTCGCCGTGCGCCTCCTCGACCATCGCCGCCGCCGAATCGGGGTCCTCCAGCAGTTTCTCCTTCGCCAGGCCGAGCCCCATCGCCAGATTGACCAGCCGGGCCTGCGCCCCGTCGTGCAGGTCGCGCTCGATCCGCCGCAGGTCCGCCGCCGCGGTGTCCACCACGATCCCGCGGTCGGACTCCAGTTCGGCGATACGGCGCTCCAACTCGTCGGAGGGCGACAGCAGGCCGCGCACCATCATCCGGTCCACGTTCGTCAGCCCCCGCGCGATGAACGGCAGCACCGGCCAGAGCACGAACAGCGACGGCAGCGTGATGGCGAAGGTCAGGATGCCCCAGGGCAGCCGGATCACGTCGTAGAGCAGGGTGCGCCAGCCCACCGGGTCCTTCAGCGCCGACCACATCCGTTGCAGCAGCCCGTCGCCGAGGCCGCGCGGCAACCGGCTCGGCTCGTCGACCCGCACCCCGAGCAGCGTCCGGGCACGGCCCCGCTCCAGTTTCCCCAGCACCCGCGCACCGAGCAGGGTGGCGGCGAGCAGCGGGAAACCGATCACGGTGATGGTCAGCCCGCCACTGGTGACGAGTGCCACGGTCGCGTAGGTGAAGCCGAGCAGCGCCACCGGCAGGTTCACCAGGAGATGCGCGATCTCCTTCCAGGTCTGCGCGGTGTAGGCGAAGCGGGCCGGCGGCGGACGGTCGTCACCGTCGGCCGGGGCCGTCTCGGCGGAGGAGAGGCGAGCGGTCATACGGGCAAGCGTGCCGTGCGCCGCGCTCGGACGCCATGAGGTCCGCCGCCGCGGGGCCCGGGGGAAAACCCCACCTCCTGCTCATACCGTGGGGCGGATGGGGCGGGACGCATCTCATGCCGGTGGGCGGGACGCATGCCGGTGGGCGGGATGGACCTCATGCGCGTGCGGCGGGATGGACCTCGTGCCGGTGGGGTGGGATGGACCTCGTGCCGGTGGGGTGGGATGGACCTCGTGCCGGTGGGGCGGGACGGACGGAGTCCGAGACAGCCTGCTTACCGCTTCTTTAACAGGGCCTAGACTCCGGTGCGTACAGACCGTCGAATCGTGTCGCATCACAGGCATCGCAGGCATCACCAAGGCACTCAGTTCACAGGTCAGGGAGCGAGGGACGGACGTTGCGGGAGATGTTGGGGGGCCCGACGGTGGTCGTCGCGGCGGACTACTTCCGGTCCTATTCCGTCGTGGGACTGCTCGCGCTGGTGGGTGTGCTCTTCGTCGGGGCCGCCTTCGGCGCCGGCCGACTGCTGCGCCCGGTCGTCCCCACCCCTGAGAAACTGCTCACGTACGAATGCGGCGTCGACCCCGTGGGCGAGGGCTGGGCCCACACCCAGGTCCGCTACTACGTGTACGCCTTCCTGTACGTGATCTTCGCCGTCGACTCGATCTTCCTGTTCCCCTGGGCGACCGTCTTCGCCGCCGACGGCTACGGCGGGACCACGCTCGCGGAGATGTTCATCTTCCTCGGCTTCCTCGCCGTGGGCCTGCTCTATGCATACAAGAAGGGCGTCCTGACATGGACGTGACCCCCACCACCCCCGAGCCCGTGCCGCTTCCGGATCCGGTAACGCTCCCCGAGCCCGGATTCCCCGCCGCCGAAGGCAGGGAGAGGCTCGGTGCACTGGCACGCCTGGCCCCCGAGCCGATGAAGATCGTCCTGAACTGGGGCCGCCGCTACTCGCTCTGGGTCTTCAACTTCGGCCTCGCCTGCTGCGCGATCGAGTTCATCGCCGCGTCGATGGCCCGCCACGACTTCATCCGGCTCGGCGTCATCCCCTTCGCGCCCGGCCCCCGCCAGGCCGACCTGATGGTCGTCTCCGGCACGGTCACGGACAAGATGGCGCCCGCCGTGAAGCGCCTGTACGAGCAGATGCCCGAGCCGAAGTACGTCATCTCCTTCGGCGCCTGCTCCAACTGCGGCGGCCCCTACTGGGACTCGTACTCCGTCACCAAGGGTGTCGACCAGATCATCCCGGTGGACGTCTACGTCCCCGGCTGCCCGCCACGCCCCGAAGCGCTGCTCCAGGGGATCCTCAAACTCCAGGAGAAGATCGCCCGGGAGTCGCTGGGGGAGCGCTACGGCGCGTCCCGGCCGTCCGCCGCCACCCTGCAGAGCGGCCTGGTACGCCCGCCGACCGCGGCATCGGCATCGGTATCGGCGAGCCTGCCGACGGCGGAGCCGGTGCGTCCGCCGACCGTGGAGCAGGCAGGTCAGCCGGCCGTCGAGCCGGTGCGTCCGCCGACCGTGGAGCAGGCAGGTCAGCCGGCCGTCGAGCCGGTGCGTCCGCCGACCACGGACTCCGTGCGTCCGCCGACCCAGGACTCCGTGCGTCCGCCGACCGAGGAGGGGGACGCGTGATGGCCACGGTCGGCTGGCTACCCGCCCCCGTCGAGGAACTCTTCGGCCCCGAGGCCACGGCGGAGCTGTCGTACGAGGTGCTCACCGTCGACGTGCCCCCGCAGTTCTGGATCCCCGCCCTGCACACCGCGCGTACGACCCTGACCTGCACTTACTTCGACTGGCTGAGCGCGGTCGACGAACCGGGCAGCGGCTTTCGGGTGGCAGCGCACGTGGTCGCCCTGTCCCCGGTGCGACGCCTGCTGCTGCGCACGACCGTCCCCCACGAGGCGCCCGCGCTGCCCTCCGCCGTCGAGGTCTACGCCGGTGCGGCCTGGCACGAGCGCGAGACGCACGAAATGTTCGGCGTCCACTTCGAAGGCCACCCCGCCCTGGACCACCTGCTGCTCCCGGAGACCTTCGAGGGCCATCCGCTCCGCAAGGACTTCGTCCTCGCTGCCCGTGTCGCCAAGGCATGGCCGGGCGCCAAGGAGCCGGGCGAATCCGAGCACGGCGGCCCCAAGCGCCGCCAGATGCTCCCCCCGGGCGTCCCCGACCCCAACGACTGGGGCCCCCTGAAGGGCCAGCTCCCACCGGCCCCGGCCCGACCGGCCCGCCGTTCCCGCACGGCGGCGGAACCCTCCGCCACCCCGGCCGGCCCCGGCGGCGCAGCATCACGGCCACCCCGCCGCGTACGCACGGCGGCGGAGGGGTCCGCGAGCCAGACGACACCTCCTGCCGAACCCGGGACACTTCCGCCGGAAACTGCGACACCTCCGGCGGAAGCTGGGTCCGGTGGGTCCGCTGGGTCCGCTGGGTCCAGTGTGTCTGCTGGGCCTGTCGGCCCGAGGGGGCCGCGTCGGATGCGTACGGCGGCGGAGGGGTCCGCGAGTCAGACGGGGGCAGTCGGTTCCGCCGGAGCCGTCGGCGGTGCGTCCGAGGCAGGGCAAGCCGAGACGTCCACGCCTCGTGGGACGGGCGGCGGCGCCTCGGGGACGCCGACCGGTCGACGAGCCGAGGGTTCCGGCACGGCCACCCCGCGCCGGTCGCGCAGCGCATCCGAAGGATCCGCCTCGCAGCGCGCCGCCGCCCGCCCCGAGCCGGAATCACAACCGGGGTCGGAGCCGGAATCACAACCCGGGTCGGGACCAGAATCGGAACCGGGGTCGGAGCCGCGATCGCAACCGGAATCGCAACCGGAATCGCAGTCGGAATGGCAGTCGGAACCGGTGGCGGGAGCCACGGCACCCGGCACGGCCGACGACCATCCGTCCCCCCGGCCCACGGCACCCCGCCGCCCGGACGCGCCCTGGCACCACGCCCGCCCGGCCTTCGACGAACCGGAACGACAGCAGCCGCAACAAGCAGAGCCCACCGCCGCCGGGACCGAGCCGGAACCCGCGACGGGCGGGACCCCCGCCCCCGCACAGAAGCCTTCGACGGCAGGAGCGCCCTCCGCGGCCGAGTCGCCCTCCGCGGCCGAGTCGCCCTCCGCGGCCGACCCGGACTCAACGCAGCCCCCGCCCCCCAAGGAATCCCCTTCCGAGGAATTCCCTTCCGAGCAACCCACTCCCGAGGAATTCCCTTCCGAGCAACCCACTCCCGAGGAATCCCCTTCCAGAAACCCGGCGTCCGGGGCCCCCGCCCCGGACAACGCCCCCGACACCCCCGCAGGAGGCCCGCAGTGAACGGCGCGTTGGACGTCGCCCTGCGACTCCTCGCCGTGTTCGTCGTCTTCCTCGCCTTCCCGCTGATCGTCGGGCAGACCGAGCACAAGGTGATGGCGCACATGCAGGGACGCCTCGGCCCGATGTACGCCGGTGGCTTCCACGGCTGGGCCCAACTCATCGCGGACGGAGTGAAGTTCGCGCAGAAGGAGGACGTCGTCCCGAACGGCGCCGACCGCCGCATCTTCCAACTCGCCCCGGCCGTCGCCCTCCTCCCGTATCTGCTCGTCCTGCTCGCCATCCCGATCGGCCCCGGCGAAGGCGCGGTCGGCCAGGTCCTCGACGCGGGCGTCTTCTTCGTCCTCGCGGTGATGGGCGTCGGCGTCCTCGGCTCGCTCATGGCGGGCTGGGCCAGCGCCAACAAGTTCTCCCTCCTCGGCGGCCTGCGCACCGCCGCCCAGCTCCTCGCCTACGAACTCCCGATGCTGCTCGCCGCCGCCTCCGTGGCGATGGCGGCCGGCACCCTCTCCCTTCCTGGCATCCTCCATGCCTTCGAGTGGTGGTGGCTGCCCTGGCAGCTCGTCGGCGCGGTCGTCTTCTTCGTCGCCGGCCTCGCGGAACTCCAGCGACCGCCCTTCGACATGCCCGTGGCCGACTCGGAGATCATCTTCGGCGCGTACACCGAGTACACCGGCCTGCGCTTCGCCCTGTTCCTGCTCGCCGAGTACGCCGGAATCATCGTCCTGTGCGGCCTGACCACCGTCCTCTTCCTCGGCGGCTGGCACGGCCCCTGGGGCGCCGACGGCCTCGGCTGGGTCTGGACCCTGCTGAAGACGGCGATCCTCGCCTTCGTGGTCATCTGGCTCCGCGTCACCTACCCGCGGCTGCGTGAGGATCAGCTCCAGAAGCTCTCCTGGACCCTCCTCGTCCCCCTTTCCCTCGCCCAGATCGCCCTCACCGGCATCGTCAAGGTGGTGATCCAGTAGCCATGGCCCCCATCCCCGGCAGCGGCCTCGCCAAGGGCCTGGCCGTCACCCTGCGCACGATGACGAAGAAGACCGTCACCGAGCAGTACCCGGACGTCCAGCCCGACCTGCCGCCCCGCACCCGCGGCGTCATCGGACTGTTCGAGGAGAACTGCACGGTCTGCATGCTGTGCGCCCGCGAGTGCCCCGACTGGTGCATCTACATCGACTCCCACAAGGAGACGGTCCCCGCCGCCACCCCCGGCGGCCGCGAGCGCAGCCGCAACGTCCTCGACCGTTTCGCCATCGACTTCTCCCTCTGCATGTACTGCGGTATCTGCATCGAGGTCTGTCCCTTCGACGCGCTGTTCTGGTCCCCGGAGTTCGAGTACGCCGAGACCGACATCCGCGAACTCACCCACGAACGCGACAAGCTCCGCGAGTGGATGTGGACCGTCCCGCCGCCGCCCGCCCTGGACGCCGCCGCGGAGGAACCCAAGGAGATCGCCGCCGCCCGCAAGACCGCCGAGAAGCTGGCCGCCGCCCGGAGCGAGTCCACGGAGACCGAACCCGGGGAGGGAGACACGTGAGCCCCGCCGCGCCGCACGGCTTCCTCTCCCCGACCGGAGTCGAGATCGCCTTCGTCCTCGTCGGCCTGGTCACCCTCGGCGCCGCGCTCGTCGCCGTCACCACCCGGCAACTCGTGCACGCCGCCCTGTGGCTCGTGGTCACCCTCGGCGGCCTCGCCGTCGAATACCTCCTGCTGACCGCCGAGTTCATCGCCTGGGTACAGGTCCTCATCTACGTCGGTTCCGTCGTCGTCCTCCTCCTCTTCGGTCTGATGCTCACCAAGGCCCCCATCGGCCGCTCCCCGGACGCCGACTCCGGCAACCGCTGGGCCGCCCTCGCCGTGGCCGTCGCCGCCGCGGCCGCCCTGGTGTGGGTGGTCGTCGACGCCTTCCGCAGCACCTGGATCGACCTGGACGGCGCCGCCGCCGGATCGGCGAAGGTCACCGGCCAGAGCCTCTTCCGGCACTGGGTCCTCCCCTTCGAGGCCCTGTCCGTTCTCCTCCTCGCCGCTCTGGTAGGGGCGATCGTCCTGTCCCGCAGGGCGAAGACGAACGCGAACGCGACCGGCCCCACCGCTCCCACCGGCCCGAACGCTCCCACCGGCCCGAACGGTCTCACTGGCCTGACCGGTCCCACCGGCCCGAACGGTCTGACTGGCGCGAACCGCTCCACCAGCCCGAGCAGTCCATCCGGTCCCGAGGCCCCCGGCACCCGCGACGATCGGCCTGCCCCCGGCACCCGCGACGATCGGCCCGCCCCCGGCACCCGCGACGATCGGCCTGCCCCCGGCACCCGCGCCAGCCGGTCCGCCGCAGGGGAACGCGACGGTCGGCCCGCCACGGGCGAGCGCAACGGTCGGCCCGCCGCAGCGGAGCGCGACGCTCGGCCCGCCGCCGGGGAACCCGCCGCCGGGGAAGCCGAAGGAGCCCGCTGATGCACCTCGTCTATCCGGCCGTGCTCTCCGCCCTCCTGTTCTGCACCGGCCTGTACGGCGTTCTCGCCCGCCGCAACGCGGTCCTGGTCCTGATGTCGGTCGAGCTGATGCTCAACGCCGTCAACCTCAACCTGGTCGCCTTCGACGTCTGGCTCAGCAAGGCCGCCAAGGAGACCCTGCACTCCGGCCAGGCCCTGACCCTGTTCACCATCGCCATCGCCGCCGCCGAGATCGGCATCGGCCTGGCGATCGTCCTCGCCGTCTACCGCAACCGCGGCACCTCCGACATCGACCGGCTCCGCGACACCGCGGAGGGCCCCGAGAACGACGGCCCCGACAGCGGCGCCTCCGCCGCCGAGAAGGCTGAGGCCACCGCGTGACCACGACCACCCTCGCCGTCCTCGTCCCCCTCCTGCCCTTCCTGGGTGCCGTGGCCGGCCTGCTGCTCGGCCGTACGGCCCCCGGCTTCGTCCGCCCGCTCGCCGTCCTGCCGACCCTCGCCTCCCTCGTACTGGCCGTGCTGGTCGCCGTGCGCCAGGGAGGCGGCCACGCGATCGACTCCGCCACCGAGCTGACGCCCACCGGTTCGGTCCCCATCGAACTCGCCCTGCACATCGACGGCTTCGCCGCCCTCGTCGCCCTCCTGGTCGGCGTGGTCGCCACCTGCGTGCAGATCTACTCGACCGGCTACCTGCGCGACGACCCGCGCTACCCCTCGTACGCCGCCCTCGTCTCCCTCTTCACCTCCGCGATGTTCCTGGTCGTCTACTCCGGCGACCTGATCGTGCTGCTGGTCGGCTGGGAAGTCATGGGCATCTGCTCCTACTTCCTGGTCGGCCACTACTGGGAGACCCCCGAAGCCCGCGCCGCCTCCCTCAAGGCGTTCCTCGTCACCAAGCTCGGTGACGTGCCCTTCCTCATCGGCCTGTTCGCGCTCGCCACCGACGCCGGGTCCTTCCGCATCACGCGCGTCCTCGACACCGTCACGAGCGGCGGACTCGACCACCCGACCCTGATCGCCCTCCTGCTCCTCGCGGGCGTGGCGGGCAAGTCGGCGCAGTTCCCGCTGCACACCTGGCTCCCCGACGCGATGGCGGGCCCCACGCCCGTCTCCGCTCTGATCCACGCCGCGACGATGGTCGCCGCCGGTGTCTACTTCGTCGCCCGTCTCCTCCCCGTCTTCCAGGCGTCCTCGGCCGCGATGGTCGTCCTCGCCGTCATGGCCGCCGTCACCATGGCCGGCTCGGCGCTCGCCGCGCTCGCCCAGGACGACATCAAACGCGTCCTCGCCTACTCCACGATCGGCCAGCTCGGCTACATGACCGGCGCCCTCGCCGTCGGCGACCGCGCTGCCGCTGTCTTCCACCTCCTGTCCCACGGCGCCTTCAAGGCACTGCTGTTCCTCGCCGCCGGCGTGCTCATCCACGCCGCCGGCACCAACTCACTCGCCGCCATGTCCCGCATGAGCCGACTGCGCGACCGCGTCCCCGACGCGTACTGGACGATGACCGTGGCGCTCCTCGCGCTCGCCGCGATCCCGCCCTTCAGCGGCTTCTTCTCCAAGGAGTCCGTCCTCGGCGCCGCCGAGCACGTCGCCACCGGGCACACCGGGCACGCCCCCGGCCCGGCGGGCTGGATCGTGCTCGTCGCCGGCCTGCTGACCGCCCTCCTCACCGCCGCGTACGCGACCCGCCTGTGGCTGCTCGCCTTCCGTGGCCGGGGAGCCGAGGCCCCGCACCACGGCAAGCAGCCGCTCACCATGACCGTCGTCCTGTGGGTGCTCGCCGTCCCGTCGCTCGCCTTCGGCGGGTTGGCGTTCCGCCTGCTGCCCGACTGGTTCGACAGCGGCAGCCTGGCCCCGACCCTCACCACGTCGGTGCTCTCCACCGGCCTCGCCCTGGCCGGCGGTCTCGTCACCTACGCCGCCTGGCAGCGCACCAGCGCCCTGGCCGCCCGTACCCCGACGGGAGAGGCCACCGCCCGCCCCGAGGCCGCCGCCGGACTCGTCGAGGAAGAGACCATGGCCGGCCCGTCACCCGAGCACCGCCCCGCAACGAGCCGCTACCCGGTGCCTCTTCCGATTCCGCCCGCCTACCGCGACGCGGCCCACGCCCCCGACCCGGCCGACCCCGGACGGCTGCTGCTCGGCCCGCTGCAACGGCACGCCGCCGCCGGCTTCCACGTGGACGCCCTGTACGCGGTCCTGTTCGTCCGCCCGGTCCAGGCCGGAGCGAGTCTCGTCCGGTTCCTCGACCGCGAGGTCGTCGACACCTACGTACGCGGCGCGGCAGCAGTGCCCCGCCTGCTCGGGGCCGCCGTACGGCGCGCCCAGACCGGCAACGTACAGACCTATGTGAGCGCGCTGCTCGCCGGCACCGTCGTCCTGGCGGTCGCCGTCCTCCTCGTCGCCACGGGAGCGTGAGCAGGCGTGATCGGTATCAACGAGTCCGTGATGCAGTTCCTTCTGGCGTTCGTCGTCGTCGGCCCGCTCCTCGGCGCCGTCACCGCTCTGCTGCCCGCACCGCCCGGACTGAAGGGGAAGTCGCCCGACCAGGCCGTACTGCGCCACGGCGTGACCGTGACCGGCGCGATCCTCGCCGCCGCCATCGTCCTGGCACTCGGCTTCGACCACGACCATCCGTCGAGGATGCAGGCCACGACCGACATCAGCTGGATCCCCGCACTCGACGTGCGGATCCACCTCGGCATCGACGGCATCTCCCTCCCCCTTCTGGTCCTGAGCGCGCTGCTGACCTTCCTCTGCGCGCTCTACTCCTACTTCAAGATGCCTTCGGGCCCGTCCCCGAAAGCCTTCGTCGCCCTGCTGCTGCTGCTGGAGTCCGGCACCCTCGCGACCTTCGCCGTCCTCGACCTGCTGCTGTTCTTCCTCGCCTTCGAGATGGTCCTCGTCCCGATGTACTTCCTCATCGCCCGCTGGGGCGGCGAAGAGAGGACCCGGGCCGCGTGGAAATTCATCCTGTTCACCCTGCTCGGATCCGTGGTCATGCTGCTCGGCCTGCTCCTGATCGGAATCAAGGCGGGCACGTTCGACATGATGGCACTCGCCACTGACAACGGCCGGTCGCTGACCACATCCGTGCAGGTCATCGCCGTTTTGGCAATCGGCATCGGGCTCGCGGTCAAGACCCCGATGTGGCCGCTGCACAGCTGGCTGCCGGACGCCCACACCGCCGCGCCGACCGTCGGCTCGGTCCTGCTGGCCGGCGTCCTGCTGAAGATGGGCACGTACGGGTTCGTTCGCATTCTGCTGCCGGTCACGCCCGAGGGCTTCCGGACCTTCGCGCCCTACCTCGCCGCCTTCGCCGTCGTCGGGATCATCTACGGATCCCTGGCCTGCCTGGCCCTCGCCAGACCGGGCGCGAAGGGCGACCTCAAACGGCTCATCGCCTACTCCTCCGTCGGCCACATGGGCTTCGTCCTGCTCGGCATCGCCACGATGACCCCGACCGGCGTCAACGGCGCACTGTTCGCCAACATCGCCCACGGCCTGATCACCGGCCTCCTGTTCTTCCTGGTCGGCGCCGTCAAGGACCGCACGGGCAGCACCGACCTCGACACCCTCTCCCGCCCGTCACCCGACCGGCGCCCCACCGCGGGCGACACCGCCGCGCCGGTCCGATCCCTGCCGGGCGCCGCGCTGTACGGCAAGGCCCCGCGGCTCGGCGGCCTGCTGGCCTTCGCCGCGGTCGCCTCCCTGGGCCTTCCCGGCCTGGCCGGGTTCTGGGGCGAGATGCTGGCCCTGTTCGGCGCGTTCCGGCCCGCCGCCGGCCTCAGCCGCCCCGCGTTCCTCACGTTCATGGCGATCGCCGCGTTCGGCACCCTGCTGACTGCCGCGTACATGCTCATCGTGGTCCGCCGCGTCTGCATGGGCCCCGCACCGCGGCAGACGCCGGAACTCGCCGACGTCCGGCCGTACGAGTTCGCGGCCTGGACCCCGCTCGTCGTCCTCACCGTCCTGGCCGGACTGTGGCCCAGGGCCCTCCTCGGCCTGACCGACCCGGCCGTGCAGCAGTTCCTTGCAGGAGGCACCCGATGAGCCATCCGGCCCAGCCCCTGGCCGAGTCGCTGGTCCAGTCCGTCGACTGGCTCGCGATCGCCCCGCCCACCGCCGCGGCGGTCGTCGGCCTCGCGATCCTCGTCGCCGACCTGTTCGTGCCGGACGCCAAGAAGGCCGTGCTCGGCTGGGTCGCGGTGGCCGGACTCGCCGCCTCGGCCCTCCTGCTGCTGCCGCTCCTCGACGGCGACCGCAGCACCTTCTGCCAGAGCGGCGACCCGCGCCTGTGCAGCTACACGGCCGACCGGTTCACCCTCGTCATCCAGTTCCTCGTCCTCGGCGGCGCCCTCCTGGCCGCCCTGCTGTCGGTCACCGCGCTCAAGGACGGACGCCGGAGACTCCCCGAAGGGGAGTTCTGGTTCCTGCTGCTCTCCTCCGCCGCGGGCGCCGCCCTGCTGCCCGCCTCCCGCGACCTCGCCACCCTCGTCGTCGCCCTGGAGGTCGCCTCGCTGCCGGCCTTCGCCCTCGTCGGCATCCGGCACGGCGACCGCAGGTCCTCCGAAGCGGCCCTGAAGTTCTTCCTGTCCTCGGTCACCGCCACCGCGGTCACCCTCCTGGGCATCAGCTTCGTCTACGCCACCACGGGCACCCTCTACCTCACCCGGATCGCCGACCGCATCCAGCACGTCGACGGACAGTTCCACACGCTCGCCCAGACCGGCGTCGTCCTCACCCTGGTCGGCTTCGCCTTCAAGACCGCCGCCGTCCCCTTCCACTTCTGGGTGCCCGACACCTACGTGGGCGCCCCCCTGCCCGTCGCCGCCTTTCTGTCGGTCGTCGGCAAGTCCGTCGGATTCTCCGGCCTGATCCTGGTCACCGTCGTCGCCTTCCCGTCGTACGCCGAGGCATGGGGCCCCGCGATGGCCGTGCTGGCCGCCCTCACCATGACCGTCGGCAACGTCGGCGCGCTGCGGCAGCAGGCCACGCGCGCGTACAGCGCGGTACGGCTGCTCGCCTGGTCCTCCGTCGGCCAGGCCGGCTACCTCCTGGTGCCGATCGCCGCCGCCGGATACTCCGCGGACGCCCGCAGATCGATCGGATCCACGGTCGCCTACGCCCTCATGTACGCCGCCGTCAACCTCGGCGCCTTCGCCGTCGCCGCCCTGGTGAGCCGCGCGAAACCCGGCAACCGCGTCAGCGACTACCGCGGCCTGTACGCCTCGAACCCCGTGACCGCCCTGCTCCTGGCCTTCTTCCTGCTCTGCCTAGCCGGACTGCCCCCGGGCGTCATCGGCCTCTTCGCGAAGGTCACCGTCTTCTCCGCCGCCGTCGACGCGGGCCTCGGCTGGCTGGCCGTCGTCATGGCCGTGAACGTGGTCATCGCGCTCTACTACTACCTCCAGTGGACGGCCCTGCTGTTCCGCGCGCCCGAGGGCGAGCCCGCGCGACACCAGGTCCCCGCCCCCCTCACGGCCGCCCTCGCGCTCACCGGAGCCCTCGGCGTCGCCCTCTCCGGAGCGCCCCAACTGGTACTCCGCTTCGCCGGTACCGGCCTGTTCTGAACAGCCCGCACGCGCGCGTGGAGCGGCCGGGCCCGGCGCACGTCCCCGGACATCGGCCGTCCTCACCCGGACGGCCGACGCCTGCCTGCGCCCCCGTAAGGGAACTAGCGGCTGCCGCCTGGCGTTGACCAGTACGGGAGGGTCCACTGGACGTGACACCACGACACCAGTGGCTACGGAGATCCAGCAAGCGCACCAGCAAGCACGCACCAGCAAGCAAAGGGTTCCCCTGCTGCACGATTTGGAGGGCGTACCGTGCACCGCCGGCACAACGGGCTCAGGACCGCAGTACTCCTGGGGGGACTGTCCGCACTCATCATCGTCATCGGCAGCTTCTTCGGCCGCACGGGCTTGATCGTCGCGGTTCTGATCGCCCTGGGCACGAACGCGTACGCGTACTGGAACAGCGACAAACTGGCGCTACGCGCGATGCGTGCCCGCCCGGTGAGCGAGTTCGAGGCCCCGGCCCTGTACCGGATGGTCCGTGAGCTGTCCACCCAGGCCCGCCAGCCCATGCCCCGCCTGTACATCTCCCCCACGGAAGCACCCAACGCGTTCGCGACCGGCCGCAACCCGCGCAACGCCGCCGTGTGCTGCACCGAAGGAATCCTGCGCCTCCTGGACGAACGCGAGCTGCGCGGCGTCATCGGCCACGAACTCAGCCACGTCTACAACCGGGACATCCTCATCTCGTCCGTCGCCGGCGCCCTCGCCTCGGTGATCATGTTCCTGGTCAACTTCGCCTGGCTCATCCCGGTCGGCCGTTCCGAGGACGACGAGGGCCCCGGCATCTTCGGCATGCTGCTGATCATCATTCTGGGCCCGCTCGCCGCCAGCCTCATCCAGCTGGCCATCAGCAGATCCCGGGAGTACGAGGCGGACGCCTCCGGTGCCCAGCTCACCGGCGACCCGCTCGCCCTCGCCGGGGCCCTGCGCAAACTCGACGTCGGCACCAAGCAGCTGCCGCTGCCGCCCGAGCCCAGGATCGAGACGGCGAGCCACATGATGATCGCGAACCCCTTCCGTCCCGGCCAGGGACTGTCCAAGATGTTCTCGACCCATCCGCCCATGGCGGACCGTATCGCCCGGCTCGAAAAGATGGCAGGTCGTACCCGGTGAAGACCGTCCTGAACGTCATTTGGCTCGTCCTGAGCGGCTTCTGGCTGTTCCTCGGCTACCTGCGGGATGGCTCAGCGGCGCTCAGCATCATCCGCGGATCAACGCGGCCTTCAATGGTCATCTGTGGCAGCAGCTCAGGGACCCAAACAGGCACTCGTGCTGTGTGCGTAAGGGATTCGTTGACCCGTTTCCAGGTCCCGTCGCCGGACCACCTGCGGAAGTGATCAGCCGAAGTCTTGGTGACTCCAAGCTCGGTGAAGATCTCCGGCCAGGACATTCCGGTACGCGCCTTGTAGAAGATTGCGTTGACCGAACGACGGATTGCGTCACCAGGGCGTCGAGGGAGCAGCCGGGCGACTGTTTGCCAGTCGGTATCGGAGAGGTCGGCAGCAGGAACATCCAAACCAGCGGCCCTGTACCAGGTGCTTACGGGACAGGGCAACCCGGTTTTTAGCTCCTTCGGTACGGAGCCGGTGAACGTCACCCTCACTTCGAGCAGGTCGAGGATCTCGGCTTGCTGAACCGGTGCCATCTGTCGGAATGAGTTGCGCGCTAGCTTGGCGAGATCCTGTAGATCACGATTCCTGCGGTCCGCGTTTTCCACCTCAGTGAGCCATTGTGCTGCTTCATCGCGGAGCCTTTCGAGTTGCTGAAGTTCGTCGTCGAGAGGGGCCGTGGCAGCAGCGATCGAATCAGCCGAACGAGTCTTCTTCGCCGTGGCTACGGTCACAGCAGTGATGGCTTCACCGAGTTCTTCGATTTGCCGGTCAAGATCAGAGATCCGCTCGATGTTGGCTTCCCTGTCTCCTTCGGAAAGTCCGATCCACTCTGCGGCAAGTTCTTCCAGCCTCTTACCGTCTCCGATGACTTTGACGACTTCGCCCCAGACGTGATCCTCAAGAGCTTGTGCGTCTACGTGCGAGCAGCCACAGGAATCTGTGCCAGCAGGACGGTTGCTATTGCCACCGCTGCAACGATATTGACGCCCGCCGGAGTTGGTGGACGCGCGACTGATTCCGGTATAAATCTTCCCGCACAATCCAATGACCCTGCCGGAGAGTGGGTAAATGGAACACTCGCGACGTGTGGCCAACACGCGTACGACCGACTTGCGTTTGAGAAGGTCCGCTTCGTCGGGGGTGAGGATGCGGGGAAGTTTGATAGTGACGGATTGTCCCCATAGTGGGACGCCATTCTCATCAACTTGAGAGTGTTTGCCGCGGAAGACGATCTGTCCTTCCAAAACTGGAGCGGACAGGATCCGATCCCGCAGATTTACATACGTCCACGGGTTTCCGGACCGATTGAGTTTTCCTTCCGAGTTCAGGCGGGTGGCAACTCGGAAGAGGTTCAGCCCGTCAGTCACGACCAGGTCGTAGACATATCGGATTAGCGCTGCTTCAGCTTCGTTAACCACGAGGTAAGACCCGGTTGTGCCCTTACCCTCGATTCGGTAACCGAACGGCGGGCGCCCCCCAATATGGGCGGCCTCGACCAACTCGGCCTTCTCTTGCAGTCCTCCCTGCGTACGATCCCTGATCGTCTCCCACTCGGTTTCGGCGTAATCGGCGTCGCGGCGCATCTTCTTACGCCCGTCAGAGGTCGTGTTGTCGTAATCGTCGGAAACGACGGCGACGAACACCCCGATGTCTTCCAGAGCCCAGACCCAGCGCCAGAATGCCCGGCCCTTGCGTCCGATCGCTCGCCCATCGGGCACCACGACGATGTCGAACGGACGAGGCTCCTTCTGGGCATCGGCCATCAGCCGCTTCAAGCCGCCTCGCTCCGCCGCCTCCAGGGAGCCGGACACTCCTTCATCTGTGTAGGTGTCGACGTGCTTCCAGCCCTTGAGAGTGATGTAGCGGGTCGTCTTGCTGTTCTGCCTCGCTACGCCGTAGCCATGTGTCTGTTCCTCAGTGGAGACGCGGAGGTAGGACACGGCGCGTAGCACCCGTGTTGCCGTGACGTTCTCGGCCGCTTGGGTTGCTGAGGGCAGGGGTGTGCTTACATTGGACACGTCGACTCCTAATCAGTCGGCCAGCCCCGGGGCGGTGCCAGCCGCTGCCGGGGCGTCTTCGTCAACTCCCAAGGTATCTCGCGAATGTGATGCTCTGTTGGATCTTTTGGTATATCCGCGATGTGAAGCTTCCCCTTGATCGTGGACACCTGGAGACTGGGACCTGAGGTTCCAGAGGAAGTAGCACCAGGTGGGAAGCAAGTACACGAAGCGGTACACCGAGGAGTTCAAACGTGACGCCATCGCGCTCGTCGACTCCTCGGGCAAGACGGTCACCGCCGTCGCCCGGGAACTCGGCATCAGCTCCGAGTCCCTGCGCGGCTGGTACTGCAAGGCCAAGGCCGACCGGGGCGAGGACCAGGGCGGCGAGCTGACCAGCGCCGGGCGCGAGGAACTGCGGCGGCTGCGGCGGGAGAACCGCGAACAGCAGCAGACGATCGGGATCCTGGAAAAAGCGACCGCTTTCTTCGTGAAGGAGAACGACCGGTGAGTGGGCTCTACCGGTTCATCCACGCGGAGAAGGCGAACTACCCGGTCACGTTGCTGTGCCGGGTGCTGCACGTGGCTCGCTCCTCCTCTTACGCCTGGCGCGCACGAGATCACGGTGCTGCACATCGCCTCCCGCCGCACCTGCGGCGTCCCCCGCGTCCACGCCGAACTGCGGCGCCTGGGCCGACGGGTGAACCGCAAGCGCATCGCCCGCATCATGCGCGAGCGCAACATCCGGGGCGTCACCCGGCGCAAGCACCACTGGCTGACCCGGCCCGACAAGAAGGCGAAGCCGGCCCCGGACCTGACCGGCCGCGACTTCCACGCCGAGCGGCCCGGCACCAAGCTGGCCGGCGACATCACCTGCCTGTCCGCCGCCGAGGGCCGGTTCTGCCTCGCCCGCGGGCTGGACCTGGCCACCCGCGAGGTCATCGGCTGTGCCATGGCTGATCACCACCGCGCCGAACTCGTCGTCGACGCGCTCGATATGGCCCACGGCCGGAGCCACCTGGAGCCGGGCTGTGTGATCCACAGTGATCGCGGCAGCGAGTACACCTCGGCCCAATTCCGAGACCGAATAAGCGAGTCGGGCTTGCGGCAGAGCTGCGGACGCACCGGATCATGCTTCGACAACGCCGCCGCGGAGAGTTTCCGGGCCCTGCTCAAGGAGGAGATCGGAACCCGGACCCGGCCGGACCGGGCGACCGCCCGCACCGAGGTCTTCAACTTCATCGAGACCTTCTACAACCGCCGACGCCTGCGCAAGCACAAAATCTTCGGCTACCTCACCCCGGCCGAAACCAGGCAACGGCATCAACACACCCTCGCGGCATAACCATCGAGTGTCCAAAGATCACGGGGAAACTTCAGACACGGCTTCGACCGTATCGGGGGACGCCCAGCAAAACGAGGGCATGCCGTTGCTTCCCACGCGACAGAGCCCCCGGCTTACCAAGCCGGGGGCTCCGCGAACCAGAACTGAAATCACCGCCCGCCAAACGCCACGTCGGTTGGGACGACCTCATGGCCCAGTGGCGTAAGAGAGATCGGAATGAGCTTGAGGTTCGCCCATCCGAAGGGAATTCCGATGATCGACAGGAAGAGAGGGATGCTCGTGATCAGGTGGCCGATGGCGAGCCACCAGCCCGCGAAGATGACCCAAATCACGTTGCCGATGCACGAGGCGGCCCCCGCATCCCGCTTCGGCACCGTCGTACGGCCGAAGGGCCAGAGCACGAAGCCAGCGATCCGCAGCGAGGCGATACCAAAGGGGATTGTCACGATGAGGATGAAGCAGATCAGCGCAGCCACGGTGTAGGCGATCGCCATCCAGATCCCGCAGAAGATCAACCACAGGACGTTGAGGACTAGGTTGATCGGGTTCATGATCGCTTCCCCTTAGCGTGTGACGCTCGCACTCGGTCTCACCAGTCAGTATCCGGCACTCATGCACGGAGCTGGAACCTTAGCGGCCTTGTGGGAGCGTTGTGAGTGTCGGGGAGCGATCCCGTTCGGCATCGCCAACTTCAAGCTGATTCCGGTGTCCCTGCTTCCGCTGGGCCGTGAGATCGTCCCCACGGACCAGCCGTTCGCGACGCGCTGACCAGGACGAACGACCGCAGGCTGGGAGGGGCGCGGCGGGAGGGACGCCGGAGCACGCCGTCGAGCACCCGCCATGGGGTCGGACGACGTGGGCGCACCCCAGGTATTTCCGGCCTGGTCGGCGGACGCCGAGAAGGCCCTTGCCTGCGCAGCCGCGCCGATCCCGAAACGGTCCGCGGTCCCTGAGAACTCGCGGTCTGACCGTCCCTCACCCACCTCCGCGACCCGCGGTTCTCCACAAGTCCGAAGTTGTCCACAGGCTCGCCCGATTGTCACAGGCGGCCTGCATCATGAAGCCATGACCGAGATCGAGCAGTTGCTGACCCGGGTGGCCGCGCAGGCCCGCATCTCCCGTCCGTGGGGCTGGCCTTCGCTGCCCGACCCCGTCGACGCGGCCGCACCGGCCCGTGCGGAGGCCGCTCTGGGCTTCGCCCTGCCACCGCTGCTCGCTTCGCTCTACTGCCGTATAGCAGACGGCGGCTTCGGCCCGGAATACGGCCTGCTGCCCCTGCTCGACAGCCCGCCCTCGGGCGAACCGGCCGCCGTCGCCCAGTACGTCGAGCATCGCGAGGAGGCCCGCAAGGACCCGGACTGGCCCTGGCCCGAGGGCGTGCTGCCGATATCCCACTGGGGATGCGGGATGTTCGCCTGTGTGGACTGCCGTGCCCCGGAGGCCACCGTCCTGCTCTACGAGCCGAATGCCGACGACGCCGGCCACGCCTGGTACGTGGACGCGCCCAGCCTCACCGACTGGCTGCGCACCTGGCTCGACGGAACCGGCTGGTACGAGGAGAGCAACGACGGCATGGACCTCCGGCCATGGGCCGATTTCCACAGCCGCACGGCACCCTCGCGGACCTCCTGAGCCAGCCGCCACCGCCGGACCACCCCGCCCGGCAGCGACCGAAGCGTCACGTTCCGGGCCTCGCACGGCTCGGCTCGACTCCGCGCCCCGCCCGACACGACCGGAGCACACCCGCAGTGGCCCGAGCGTGCCCCTCGACCGGGCACCCGGTGGTGCTGACGCCGCCCCGGCCACGCGCGCCGCGACAGCGGCAAGACGTTGTCTCCACCCTCACCCGAGTCGGCCCGGTCCGGCTCGCCGAGCCGGCACGGCCCGGTTGGCTCAGCGAACCCCGGCCCACCGGCGCACGCCGTAGGCCGCCGCCCCCACCAGCAGCACACCCGCGCCCACGACCATCGCGGTCACGGGCAGGGCGAACGCGAGTGTCACGCATCCCACCAGCCCCAACGCCGGCAGCACACGTGACGACGCCGTCCGACTCAGCGTCCAGGCCGACGCGTTGGCCACCGCGTAATAGGCCAGCACACCGAAGGAGGAGAAACCGATGGCACCCCTTACGTCTGCCGTCGCCGCCACCACGGCGACGACCGCGCCCACGGCCAGCTCGGCGCGGTGCGGGACGTGGAAGCGGGGATGCACCCTGGCCAGGGAGCCGGGAAGATGCCGGTCGCGGGCCATGGCCAGCGTGGTCCGGGACACCCCGAGGATCAGAGCGAGCAGCGACCCCAGCGCACCCACCGCGGCCCCCACCCGCACCACCGGCACCAGCCCCGGCACTCCGGCCGCCCGCACCGCGTCGGCCAGAGGTGCCGCCGCCTGTCCGAGACCCGGGGCGCCGAGCACCGACAGCACCGCGACGGCCACGAACGCGTACACCAGCAGCGTGATGCCCAGAGCCAGGGGGATCGCGCGAGGGATGGTGTGCGCCGGATCCCGTACCTCCTCGCCGAGAGTCGCGATCCGCGCGTACCCGGCGAACGCGAAGAACAGCAGGCCCGCCGCTTGGAGCACCCCTCCTGCTCCCGCCGTGCCCCCGACGTCCAGCCGCCCGGCGTCGGCCTGCCCCGAGGAGAGGCAGACGACCACCACGGAAGTGAGGACCGCGAGCACCACCGCCACGATCGCCCGCGTCAGCCAGGTGGACTTCTGGATGCCGCCGTAGTTCACCGCGGTCAGTGCCACCACGGCGGCGACCGCCACGGCGTGCGCCTGCGCGGGCCACACATACGTGCCCACGGTGAGCGCCATCGCCGCGCAGGAGGCCGTCTTGCCGACGACGAACGCCCATCCGGCGAGGTATCCCCAGAAGTCCCCGAGCCGCTCCCGCCCGTACACGTAGGTGCCGCCCGAGGCCGGGTACAGGGCGGCGAGCCGGGCCGAGGACAGCGCGTTGCAGTAGGCCACCACGGCCGCGACGGCGAGGGCGGGCAGCAGACCGGGTCCGGCCGCGTGCGCGGCGGGTCCCATGGCGGAGAAGACACCGGCGCCGAGCATCGAGCCGAGGCCGACGGCCACGGCGTCACGGACCCCCAGGGTGCGCCGCAGGCCGGAACCGGAGCTTGTCATGTGCCGCACCCTACTGATCGCTGCAACCGTCCGGTGCATGGGTGACGTCTTCCGGAGCAACACGGCACGAACACGCGCGCGACGGACGGCACGGACCACGGGCCGCACGGGCCGCGCCGCACAGCGGGCGCTGACGAAGATCACAGCGTCGGGACAGTGCGGGCACAGCGCGGGAGGGCAGGTTCACGGCATGAGCATCATCGGTTGGATCATCCTGGGACTGTTGGCCGGAGTCATCGCCAAGATCCTGCTGCCGGGGCGGGATCCGGGCGGCTTCATCGGCACGACTCTCATCGGCGTGGCGGGCGCGTTCGTCGGCGGCTGGATATCGGCCCGCTGGCTGGACCACCCCATCACCAAGAACTTCTACGACGGGGCCACCTGGGCGGCCGCGATCGGCGGCTCGCTCGTCCTCCTGATCGTCTACCGCCTCCTGTTCGGCAACTCGCGCAACTGAGGGCGGCCGGAACGCGGTTGAGTGCGACCGCAGCACGGTCGGCACACGAGAAGGGTGGGCCGCCTCGGTTGCCCACCCTCCCTCGGGGTGCGTCGTTCCGTACCCACGCGATGCGCGGACCTGCGGGACTACCGGTAGTTGACGAACTGCAGCGCGAAGTCGAAGTCCTGGCCCTTCAGGAGGGCGATCACGGCCTGCAGGTCGTCCCGGCTCTTGGAGCTGACGCGCAGCTCGTCGCCCTGCACCTGGGCCTTCACGCCCTTCGGGCCCTCGTCGCGGATGATCTTCGCCACCTTCTTCGCGTTCTCCTGGGAGATGCCCTCCTGGATCGACGCGAAGATCTTGTACTCCTTGCCGGAGATCTGGGGCTCGCCCGTCTCCAGCGCCTTCAGCGAGATGCCACGCTTGATCAGCTTGGACTGGAAGACGTCGAGGACAGCCTTGACCCTTTCCTCGGAGTTCGCCTCCAACAGGATCTTCTCGCCGGACCAGGCGATCGAGGCGCCCACGCCCTTGAAGTCGTAGCGCTGTGAGACTTCCTTGGCGGCCTGGTTGAGGGCGTTGTCGACCTCCTGCCGCTCGACCTTCGAGACGATGTCGAAACTGGAGTCGGCCATGTCCTGTGGCTCCTTGTATCGGTGCGTATCGGGTGCGTACCGGCATGCGCGCAGGCAGCCGTAGAGCCCGGCATGAGACCGGGTCGCATTCGCACCAGCCTAGTCACCCCGTACGGGCCGGGCACCGATCAATCGGGTGGCGGAGCACCCCTCGGTATCGGGTATTGTTTACGTCGTTGCCAGGGAGCACCGCCGAGAAGCGGTGGCTTCGTCCGGCAGCAAAACCCGGCGGTGTGCCCGAGCGGCCAAAGGGAGCAGACTGTAAATCTGCCGGCTCAGCCTTCCCAGGTTCGAATCCTGGCGCCGCCACGCTGAGAGAGACCCCCTCCGAACTGCGTTCGTGCAGTTCGGAGGGGGTTTTGTTTGTTCGGAGGCGGGCCTGTCGGCAAAGGGGCGGTGGTCTGTCGGTGGCGGGTCGGAAGGTGCGGGCTCGGGCCGTCAGCGGTCACTGAAGTAGTGGCAGGCGGTGGGTATGCCCAGGGTCGATCTTCGTGCCAGTTCGAGGCCGGCGTCGGACAGGGTGAGAAGGCGGGCGAGCCGCTGGGCTTCCCAGTTCTCCAGGGCCGAAGCGGGCAGTGGGCGAGAAGGGTCCCAGCCCCGCAGGGCCTCGGCGAGACCCGCGGCGTCCCCGAACGCCTTGGAGGTTCCCGAAGCGGTGTGCGGCCGCACGGTGCCCGCGGCGTCACCGATCAGCGCCGCGTGGTCCGCCGTCATCCTGACCGGCGGAAGGTCGTAGACCGGCTGCATGAAGACGCGGGAGATCCGTACGAGTTCGGCGAAGGGAGCGGGAAGCGTGGTTTCCGCGCAGGCGGTCACTCGGCCGACGGTGTCGCCGTGAGCGTCTCCGGGTGGCAGGAAATACGTGAACCGGTTCCCCGTCCGGCTGGTCAGCAGCGGGGGGAGATCGCGGTCGGCGACATTGGCGTACCACACCCAGTTGACGCGCCGTGAGCCTTCGGTCCGTTCCCCGGCGGGGCCCGGGACCAAGTAGCAGAGCATCTGCATGCCGTCGGCCCCGAAGTAGGTGAATCGTCCCGCGAGCAGATCCAGGAGGTGGTCCGGGACGGCGGATTCCGGTTCCAGGCCGCGCCACGCCACGTAGCCGGCGTAGACCGGGTGGGACCCTGGGTGCAGGAGCCGGCGGGTCGCGGAGCCGATTCCGTCGGCGCCGACCAGGAGATCGCCTTGTGCGGTGTACCCGTCAGTGAAGACCGCGGTGACCTCGTTGTCTTCGACGCGCACGCGGTTCAGCTCACTGTCCAGGCGGTAGCAGACCTCCGAAAGCGGTTCCCGAAGGACGCGGTACAGGGTGTCCCAGGCGGTCATCAGTTGCGGAGCCGCGTACCGGACGGGGGCGTCGTGCAGGTGCAGTTGCTGGCGCTCGTGGAGTTCGACGCTCACCCCGGGTGCGCCGACGCCGATCCGGTCGAGGAGTGCCGCCACCTCCGGCTGCATGACGATCCCCGCGCCGCGGGCGCGCAGCCGGCCGGCCGAACGCTCGTACACGGCGACGTCCGCGCCGGCCGCGCGTAGTTCGTGAGCCGCGGCGAGACCTCCGACCGAGCCGCCGATGATCAGTGTTCGGAACGTGTTCCCGGTACCCAACGCGCACCTCCGGGGAAGTCCGGGGCCCCGGCCGAGTGCGTGGATGCCGAGGAACCGGCGGGCGTTCTCCGTCAGCGTCTCGGGTTCCAGGCCGTTGCCGAGGGGAACCGGACCGGGTCGGGCTGTGCCCTGTCGAACGGGTGGTCGCTGCCGCAGAGGACCCGGGCCGACGGGGCGCGGGCCGTGAGCGGCCTCAGCGCTTCGGGATCGTGGGTCCGGGCGGCGGGGGCGGCATGTGCTGTCAGGTCGCGGTCTGTCGCTGCCGGCCTGACCGCGGGTGCTGTCCCGGCCGCGGCTGTCGGCCTCGCCGCTCCCGTGCCGCCCGGGTGACCGCGCGGCGAATGGGTTCGTAGCCGGTGCAGCGGCACAGGTTGGAGCCGACGACGTGGTCCACCCGCTCGGGATGGTCGGCGAGGTCGGGGTCCGACTCCAGTGCCTCGGTCGCCACCATCAGGAAACCGGGGGTGCAGAAGCCGCACTGCAAGGCGTACTCGGCGGAGAACGCGCGCTGCACCGGGCTGGGTTCGCCGTCCGGGCCGGCCAGCCCTTCCACGGTCCGGACCGAACTGCCGTCGCACTGCACGGCGAGCATCAGGCACGCGCGCACCGCCCGGTCGTCGACCAGGACCGTGCAGGCGCCGCACACCCCGTGCTCGCACCCCAGGTGCGTGCCGGTGAGGCGGCAGTCCTCGCGCAGGACGTCGGCGAGGACACGGCGGGGTTCCACGTCGAGCGGGAACTCCTCGCCGTTGACGGTGAGGGTGATGTCCATGGTGCTGTCTCCTCAGCGCGCGCCCGTGCGTGCGCGGTGGTCGTTCGCCGCCTGGCTGAGCGTTCTGGCGGTGACGACGGCGATGGCGTGCCGCCGGTACTCCAGGTCCGCGTACGGCTCGGCGACGGGGTCGGCGTCCTGTTCGGCCGCGGCGCGGCCGGCTCGGGCGAAGGGGTGGTCCTCGGGCAGCCGGTACCCGTCGGTCGGCGGTCCGATCTCGGCGCCGGCCAGGGACTGCTCGGCGGCATGCGCCCGCAGTGGGCGGTCCGCGCAGTTGACGAGACCGATCCGGGCCTGGCGGATCACCCCGTCGTGCACGGTGAGCGCCGCCGCCACGGCCACCTGCGCGAAACAGAAGTGGGTACGGCGGTGCTCGATGAAGCCGACTCCGGTGGTGTCGGGGAGCAGCGGGTACTGCACGGACGTGATCAGCTCGGCGGGGCGGCGGGCCGTCCGCAGCGGGCCGAGGAAGTAGTCCTTCGCCGGCACGGTGCGCGGGCCGTCGGGTCCGCGCAGATTCACCACGGCGTCCAGCGCGACGGCGATGGCGCACCACTCGGAGGCGGGGTGCCCCCAGCCGAAGCTGCCGACCATGGTTCCCCTGGACCGGATCGGCGGGTGGGCGATGTTGACGACCGCCTGGGCGGCCAGCGAGCCGAGCGGGCCGGGCACGGACTCGGCGGACTCGAAGACCCGGTGCCTGATCAGCGCGCCGACCCGCAGGGTGTCGTCGACGACCTGCATGCTGTCGAGTTCGGGGATGCGGTTGATGTCGACCAGGAGGTCGGGCCGGATGCGTTCGAGGTGCATTTCGAGGATCAGGCTCTGTCCGCCGGCCAGCACCTGGGTCCTGCCGCCGCCGTTGCCCAGGGCGTCGACGGCCTCGGCCACCGTGCGGGGCGCCATATAGTCGAAGGCCGCGGGCTTCACCGGTTTTCCTCCCGCGTCGGGGTACGGGCCGTGCGCGGTTCCGTGGCGCGGGCCGCGCGCCAGATCACGTCCGGGGTGAGCGGCATCTGGAGGAGGTCGGGGTCGGCGGGCCGGAGGGCGTCGTCCACGGCGTTGACGATGGCGGCAGGCAGGCCGATGCACCCGGACTCGCCCGCGCCCTTGGCGCCCAACGGTGAGGCAGGGCTCGGGGTACAGGTGTCCTTGACCTCGATGGGTGGGACCTCGGTGAACGTCGGAAGCAGGTAGTCCAGCATCCCGTTGCCCAGCAGCGGGGTGCCGCCTTCGTCGTAGGGGATGGCCTCGTACAGCGCCTGCCCGATGCCCTGCACCGAGGATCCGAGGGCCTGCGCGCGGACGATCTCGGGGGCGAGCTGCACCCCGCAGTCGTCCACGGTGACCACCTTGAGCAGGCGTACGGTGCCCAGCTCGGGATCCACCTCGGCCACCGCCGCGTGGGTGCCGAACGGGAACGCCATGCCGGTCTCGAAGCGGTCCTCCACGCGCAGCGGACCGGTGGCCTTGACCAGTTCGGACAGGTCCATGGGGGCGGAGCCGTCGCGGACGGGGCAGAGGGCGCCGTCGGACCACTCCACTTCCGGGACCGGCAGGTCCCACAGGCCGGCGGCCCGGCGCCTGGCCTCTTCGACGACCAGGTGCGCGGCGTGCTGGAGCATCGCGCCGGCGACCTGGGCGCTACGGCTGGCGAACGAGCCCAGGCCGTCGGGCTGTTCACCGGTGTCGCCCTCGACCAGCCGTACGCGCTGCTCGTCGATCCCGAGGGTCTTCGCGACCAGCGCCGGGAACACCGTCTCATGACTCTGCCCGCTGGAGGCCGCACCGCACCGGACGGTGACGATGCCGTCCTCGCCGACCTCGATGCCGCCGAACTCGTGCAGGCCGCCGGGCTCGCCGCCGGAGCGTTCGACGTAGCAGGAGAGGCCGATGCCCAGGGGTTTCGCGGCCGGGTCGGTGCGGCGCCGGGCCTGTTCCGCCCGCCACGCGTCGTAGCCGACGGTCTCCAGGGCCAGGTCGAGCGCACGGGCGTAGTCGCCGCTGTCGTAGGTGCGGCCGGTGGGGGTGGTGTAGGGGAAGGCGTCGGGCGGGATGAAGTTGCGCCGCCGCAGTTCGGCCGGGTCGATCCCCAGTTTCCGGGCCATCGTGTCCATGCACCGCTCCAGTGCGAACACGGCCTCGGGCCGGCCGGCGCCCCGGTAGGGGTAGGTGATCATGGTGTTGGTGAGGACCGAGCGTACGGTCGCATGGACCTGCGGAGTGCGGTAGGCGCCGGTGGCCATCCACGCGGTCTGCATCGGCAGTCCGACCCCGAGGTGGGGGTAGGCGCCGACGTCCGCGTCGATGTCCAGTTCGTAGGCGAGCAGGCGTCCGTCGGCGTCGGCGGCCAGCCGGGCGCGCTGGTCCTGCCCGCGGCCGCGGGTGGCGACCAGCATCGACTCCAGGCGGTCCTCGATCCACCGGACCGGTCGGCCGAGCCTGACCGCGAGGAAGACGACCACGACGAACTCGGGGAACGAGGCGCTCTTGCCGCCGAACGCGCCGCCGGTGTCCGGGACCACCACTCGTATCCGGTCCTGCGGCCAGCCGAGCAGCGCCGCCATCTCGCGGCGCAGCCGGTGCGGCATCTGGTGTCCCGACCAGATCGTCAGCCGGTCCTCCTCGGGGACGGCGAGGATCGTCCTGCATTCCATGGGGGTGGGCATCAGGAGGTTCTGCCGGTAGGAGCCGCTGACCACCGCGCCGGCTTCCCGCCACACCGCGTCGTCGACGGGCCGGCCGGTCTCGCTCCGCAGGGCGACGTTGCTCATGCCGTCGAAGAGCGGGGTCTCGTCGCGGGCGGCGGCGGACGGCGTGATCACCGCGGGCAGCCGGTCCACCTGGAAGGTCACCTCGGCCGCGCCGTCCTCGGCCCGGTAGCGGTCCTCGCCCAGGACGACGGCGACCGCCTCGCCGGCGTACCGCACGCGGTCCTTGACCAGCGCCGGCCACTCCCGGCCGGCCACCGCCTCGTCCGAGGACAGCTTGGCGAGCACCGTGTGCGGTACGGGGGGCAGGTCCTGGAGGGTCGCGGCCGAGTGGACACACGCCGGCAGGTCGCTGAGATCGTCCGCGGACCAGGCCCCTGCCACGCCCGGCACCTCGCGCGCCGGGCCGCAGTCCACCGAGCGCAGCACACCGTGCCCCACCTTGCTCCGCACGAACACGGCGTCGAGGCATCCCGGTACCTCGATGTCCGCGACATAGCGGCCGTTTCCGGTGAGAAGTCTCGCATCCTCGCGCCGAGTCCACTGATACACAACAACACCTCTTGTGATGTCGAGAGCATGGGCGTTCCGGTCCCGGCTGCTGCCGCCGGGCGGAGTCGCGGCCCCCTGCCGGCGGGTTTCACGGAAATCCCGGCACTGTCCACGGGGGCGGCGGAAAAGGTCGGCCGCTGCCCGTGTCAAGACAGCGTAAGAGTGAAGCAAGAAATGCGCATATCGGGCATATGTGGCAGGTTGCCAGGTGTCGGCGCTCGGCTCGACGGCTTGCTCGGCGCCGGTGCCGCCGCCCGGTCCTGCGGGGTGCGTCCACACCGTCCCGCCTCCCTCAAAACGCTCACGACCTGCGCTTTTACCCAAGCGGATCAGGCGCGGTGGCGGCAGGGGGACGGCTTCGTAGGCTGGGCGTAGGAAGACGGGCCCCCTGGTGCGGGGGGCTGCTGTGCTGTGCTTGCAAGAGGAGACACACCATGACCGCTTCCCCGAAGGTTTCCCGGCGTCCGGACAGCGACATCACCGGATTCACGGCATCCAAAGAGATGACCGAAGCCCTGCAACAGATCCTGGTGGATCTCGTCGAACTGCATCTCCAGGGAAAACAGGCCCACTGGAACGTGATCGGTCACAATTTCCGGGACCTGCACCTGCAACTCGACGAAATCATCGACGACGCCCGGGAATTCGCCGACACCATCGCCGAGCGCATGCGTGCCCTCCAGCACTGGCCGGACGGCCGCTCCGACACGGTGGCGATGCACACCACGCTCCCCAGGTTCCCGGAGGGCGCGCAGAGCGTCAGCACCGTCGTCGATCTGGTGACCGCGCGTCTGCGGGCCACCGTCGACACCTTGCGCGTGCACCACGACCAGGTCGACAGCGAGGACCCCTCCACCGCCGACCTGCTGCACACGATCATCGACTCCCTGGAGAAGTACGCCTGGATGGTCGGCGCGGAGAACCAGAAGGTCTGACGTCGTTCTCGATGGACGGCGGGCGGTACCGGGTGGGTTTCGACGGGGCATGGAGGAGACTTGGCTCCATGTCCTCTCGTCGTAGAGCCTGCCCGGTGTGCCGTCGTGAGATCGCCGTCGTCGCGGGACGCTTCGCACGGCACGACCCGCCCGGCGCGCGCGAGAGCGGCGAACTCGTCTCGTGCGCCGGGTCCCGGCGGCAGGCGCAACTGGGCGCGGCCCAGCCGACGTTGGACGCGTACGCCGTACCGGACTTTCCCGGGCAGCTGCCCCTGTTCTGATGACTGGCCGCAGAAGTGACCGACCGGGTGCTGATGACGACTGATGAGGTCTGATGACGACTGATGACGACTGATGAGGTCTGATGACGACTGATGAGGTCTGACGACGACTGATGACGACTGATGAGGTCTGACGACGCGGGTGGGGGCGCCGACCGGTTGGGCGGACGGGCGGTTCCGACCGGTCGACAGTTCCAACGGACCGCGGACCGCCTCAGTTCCCCGCCACCGACTTCACCGCGACCGACACCGGCACCGACCCGCTGATCAGCTCAAGCGTCAGACCGGCCGTCGCCCGGCTCTCCACCAACTCCGCGAGTACGGCGGCCACGTCCGCGCGCGGGACCGAGCCGCGCCCGGTGCGCGCCTCCAGGCGTACGAGGCCGTTGCCGCGCTCGTTCGTCAGGGCGCCGGGACGCAGGATCGTCCAGTCCAGCGCGTCCAGACCGGTCACGTACGCGTCGGCCGCGCCCTTGGCCCGCTGGTACACGTCGAAGACGTCGTCGCCCTGGTGCGCCGGGTCCGCGCCCATCGAGGAGACGACCACGAACCGGCGTACGCCCGCCCGGACGGCCGCGTCCGCGAACAGCACCGCCGCGTCCCTGTCCACCGTGTCCTTGCGGGCGGCGCCGCTGCCCGGGCCCGCGCCCGCCGCGAACACGGCGGCGTCCGCGTCCCGCAACTGCGCCGCGACCTCCTCGACCGAGGCCGACTCCAGGTCGAGGACGACCGGTTCGGCACCGGCGTCCCGCAGATCGTCTCCCTGCTCGGCGTTGCGGATGATCCCCGCGACCTCGTCCCCGCGCGCGGAGAGGAGCCGTTCGAGCCGCAACGCGATCTGACCATGACCACCAGCAATGACAATGCGCATGTTTCCGACCGTACGCCCGAAGCACCGCTTCTGCCGCACGACTTCGGCCCCGGCGCCGCGAGCCGCGCACCGGCCGACTCCGCGGAGCGCGCGCACCTCCTGCCCGCAGGCCACCACGCGCTCCCGGAACGACCCCGAACGACCTCGAACGACCTCGAACGACCTCGAACGACCCCAACGACCCCGTACGTCCGCGGCCACACGCGAACGACCGCGGACGTACGCGAACGCACGCACGCGCGCGTGCACGCCGTCACGCGCCCCGCTTCACGACAACTCGCCCCGCCCCTGACGCGGCAGCCCCAGCTCCGCGGCGACCGCCGAGTTGCAGTACTCCCGCACCGCGCTGGTGCGCGCCACCACGCGCCCCCGGTGCACCACGATCCGGCTGTACGAGAGGGAGAGCGCGCCGGCCAGCTGATGACCGCGCACGGCGAGCAGTTCCGCGGGGAAGCCGGCCTCCACCCGGACCTCCGGAAGTCCGAGGACGGCGCGGGCCGAGCCGCTCACGGCGTCGTACGCGTCCTCGGGGTGCAGCCCGTGGCACGAGGCCAGCAGGTAGGCGGCCTCCAACGGGTCGCCGCGGCCGACCGGGTTGGACACGTCCCGCAGGGCCCCGCTCCCGGCCGCGACCCGGATCCCGGCGGCGCGCAGCAGCCGCACCGGAGCCGTACCCCGCCGCTCGACGCTGCCGCAGCCGCCCTGCGGCAGGCAGACCACGGCCACCCCGGCCGCCGCGAGCCGGTCCGCGACGCGGGCGGCGGCCTCGGTCGCCAGCCGGGACAGCGCGCCGCACGGACCGAGGGTCACACCGGGGCGCAGCCCGCCCGCCATCGCCGCGAGCCGGGCGAGCCGGGCCGGGTCGGCGGCGTCCGTGTGCAGGTCGACGGGGCAGCCGTGCTCGGAGGCCACCTCCAGGAGCGTCTCGACGTAGCCCGTGGGGTCGGGGTCGAGATCGGGGCAGCCGCCGACCACGGTGGCGCCCATCTTCACCGCGTCCCGCAGCATCGCCAGCCCGTCGGCCCCGGCCGCCCCGGTCAGCAGCCGCGGTACCGCCACCGCGGTCAGGTCCGCGAGCCCGTTCAGCGAGCGCCGCGCCTGGAGTACGGCGCCGAGCGCGCCCAGCCCCTGGACGTCGCCCACGCGCACGTGCGCGCGCAGTGCCGTCGCCCCGTGTCCGAGTTGCAGCAGGGCGGCCTCGGTGGCGCGGCGCTGGACGTCCTCGGTCTCGTACGAGACGGGGCCGCCGCGGTCGGCGGAGAGTGCGGTGTCGGCGTGGGCGTGCGGCTCCGCCGGGGCCGGCAGGAGCAGGTAGCCGCCGAGGTCGATACGGGCGGCACCGGAGCGGGCCGGGCCCGGTGCCAGGCTGCCGGCCGTGCCGACCGCCTCGATGCGCCCGCCGTCCAGCCGCACGTCCACGGTGCGGCCGTCGGTGAGCCGCGCCCCGCACAGGACGAGCGCCCCGTCGGAGTGGCCCGAGGAGCCCGGCGGGTTCGACGGCGGTGGGGGCGGCTGCGGCTGGCTGTCGGGCATCGGGGTCCAGGGGCTCGTGACTGCGGCTCGGGCTGCGCGAGGCGACTGAGGGGGACTCAAGATCACGCAGAGTGAGTCGAGCCTAGGATGGCGGGCCGCGCGGGGCGGGGAGGAGCGCAATAGTCGTACCGGTGTGGTCCGCCGGCGTATCGGCGGTGTGGCCCGCCGGGTCCCTCACGCGCGCGTGGAGCGCGGCCGGGAACGTTCCTGGGGGCCTGTGGAGCACGCGCGAAAGGCGGGTGGAGGGGCGTACGGGACTGCCGGGACACGGGCCGAAGACGCCTTCGCGGGCGGTACGAAACGGATTTGGGTGAACGGCGGCCGAGCGTGTAATGTCTTCATCGCTCGCCCCAATAGCTCAGTCGGCAGAGCGTCTCCATGGTAAGGAGAAGGTCAACGGTTCGATTCCGTTTTGGGGCTCTGGTGTGAGAAGAAACCGTCGCGAGACGGGATCCGATCGCATCACAGCGGTGTAGCTCAGTCGGTAGAGCAAGCGGCTCATAATCGCTGTGTCACCGGTTCAAGTCCGGTCACCGCTACTGACAGTAGCCGATTGCGGGGTCGGTCCTTCGATCGGCTACTCTTTCTTGCGTTTGAAACATTCCATCCGTTCGTCATAGGAGCACTCACGTGGCTGCCACCGACGTCCGCCCGAAGATCACGCTGGCCTGCGTGGAGTGCAAGGAGCGGAACTACATCACCAAGAAGAACCGGCGTAACAACCCGGACCGTCTTGAGATGAAGAAGCATTGCCCGCGTTGCAACGCGCACACCGCGCACCGCGAGACGCGCTGACCCATCTGGCTCGTACGCGAGGCCGCCCCCTCAGCCGGGGGTGGCCTCGCGGCGTTTTCGCCGAGGGGACCAGCTAATTTGTGGGCAATCGCAGCTGACATCAGGAGGTGCCGGGTCATGGCGCTCGACCAGTCCTTCGTGGGGCGGAGCTATCCGTCCACCGAGCCCTACGAGGTGGGCCGGGAGAAGATCCGCGAGTTCGCCGACGCGATCGGGGACCCCCATCCGGCCTACCGCGACCCGGATGCCGCCAAGGAACTCGGCCACTGCGAGGTGATCGCGCCGCCGACCTTCGTCTTCTCGATCACCTTCCGGGCCGCCGGACAGGTCGTCCAGGACCCACAGCTCGGCCTCGACTACAGCCGAGTGGTGCACGGAGACCAGAAGTTCGCGTACACCCGGCCGGTGCGCGCGGGCGACCGGCTCCAGGTCACGTCGACCATCGAGGCCATCAAGTCCATGGCCGGGAACGACATCCTGGACATCCGCGGCGAGGTCCACGACGAGGCGGGCGAGCACGTCGTGACGGCCTGGACGAAGCTCGTGGCGCGCGCGGCCGAGGAGAGCTGAGAGATGACGGCGAAGATCGCTTACGACGACGTGGAAGTCGGCACCGAACTGCCGGCGCAGACCTTTTCGGTGACCCGCGAGACGCTCGTGCGGTACGCGGGCGCCTCCGGTGACTTCAACCCGATCCACTGGAACGAGAAGTTCGCCAAGGAGGTGGGCCTGCCGGACGTCATCGCGCACGGCATGTTCACCATGGCCGAGGCGATCCGGGTGGTCACCGACTGGACCGGTGACCCGGGCGCGGTCGTCGAGTACGGCGTCCGCTTCACCAAGCCCGTCGTCGTGCCGAACGACGACACGGGCGCCGTGATCGAGGTCGGCGGCAAGATCGCCGCCAAGCTCGACGACAACACGGTACGGGTGGACCTGACGGCCACCAGCGGCGGCCAGAAGGTGCTGGGCATGTCCCGGGCGGTCGTACGGCTGGCCTGAGCCGGGCCGGGGCAAGGGGTGTTCCGCCGAAGAGTGAGCCCCTTACGTCTCGTAGTCTTGGGCGCGTGCAGGAACTCCACGACGCCCCCCTCGCCCCGCTGACCACCTTCCGGCTGGGTGGCCCCGCCACCCGGCTGGTCACCGCCACCACCGACGCAGAGGTCGTCGCCGCCGTCCGTGAGGCCGACGACAGCGGAACCCCCCTGCTGCTGATCGGCGGCGGTTCGAACCTGGTCATCGGCGACAAGGGCTTCGACGGTACCGCCCTGCGCATCGCCACCCGCGGATGCGAACTCGACGGCACGCGCGTGGAGGCCGCGGCCGGCGAGGTGTGGACCGACACCGTCACACGGACCGTCGAGGCCGGCCTCGCGGGCATCGAATGCCTCGCCGGAATTCCGGGCTCCGTCGGCGCGACGCCGATCCAGAACGTCGGCGCGTACGGCCAGGAGGTCTCCACCACCATCACCGAGGTGGTCGCCTACGACCGCACGGTCAAGGAGACGGTCACGCTCACCAACGCCGAGTGCGCGTTCTCCTACCGCCACAGCCGCTTCAAGGCCGACCCCGACCGCTACGTGGTGCTGCGCGTACGGTTCGCGCTGGAGGCCGCGGACGGGCTGTCGGCGCCGGTCAGGTACGCCGAGGCGGCCCGCGCGCTGGGAGTGGAGCCCGGCGGCCGGGCGCCGCTCGCCGCCGCCCGCGAGGCCGTCCTGAAGCTGCGTGCGGGGAAGGGCATGGTCCTCGACCCCGAGGATCACGACACCTGGTCGGCGGGGTCCTTCTTCACCAACCCGATCCTCACGGACACGGAGTTCGCCGCCTTCCACGCGCGCGTGAAGGAGCGGCTCGGCGACGGCGCCGAGCCGCCCGCCTACCCCGCGGGCGACGGGCACATCAAGACCTCCGCGGCCTGGCTGATCGACAAGGCGGGCTTCACGAAGGGGTACGGCAGCGGGGCCGCCCGTATCTCCACCAAGCACACGCTGGCGCTGACCAACCGGGGTGGGGCCAGTACGGAGGAGCTGCTTGCGCTGGCCCGGGAGGTCGTGGCCGGGGTGCGGGGGGCGTTCGGGATCACGTTGGTCAACGAGCCGGTGACTGTTGGCGTGAGCTTGTAGTTCTGCGCTGTAGCTCTGTGCCGTAGCTACGCGTTGTCGCTCCGCTGGGGGCGGGTGGTTGCGCAGTTCCCCGCGCCCTTATGAGGGGTGGGGTGTTGTTGGTTGGGTGCGGGGCGGTTGTGGCTGGTCGCGCAGTTCCCCGCGCCCCTATGAGGGCCCGCGCCCCCATGAGGGCCGCGTCCCCGTGGGGTGCTGGTTCAGTAGGCCACGCCCACTCCCTGCCGTACCGTCTTCGGGTCCTCGGTCATCGTCAGCATCGCGTGGGCCACGTCCGCGCGTGCTATGAAGCGGCCGCCGCGCGGGAAGCCCCCGACCACCGTGCGGTACGTGCCGGTGAGCGGCTTGTCCTGGAGGCGCGGTGGGCGTACCGACGTCCAGTCCGTGTCGCTGCGCGCCAGTTCGGCCTCCGTCTCCCGCAGGTCGGCGTAGACGTCCTTGAGGAGGGCCGAGACCAGGCCGCGCGCGGTGCGGTCGAGGAAGCTGTCGTTCTCCGGGGCGGGGCCGACCGGCCCGGCACTGACCAGCAGCAGCCGTCGTACGTGTGCCGCCTCCATGGCCGCCAGGACCGTACGGGTCAGGCGGGTCGTCACCCCGGCGTCCTTGCGGCTGCGCGCGCCCAGACCGGACAGCACCGCGTCCCGGCCGGCGACGGCGGGGCGCACCTGCTCCGGGTCGGTGAGGTCCGCGCGGACCACCTGAAGGGCAGGCCCGGTCACGGTCAGCCGCGCGGGGTCACGGACCACGGCCGTGACCCCGTGGCCCGCGGAGAGCGCCTGGCGGACGATCTCCTGGCCGATTCCGCCAGTGGCGCCGAACACGGTGAGGTTCATGGGGTGCTCCGGGTTTTCATCGGTCCTCTTCTGCCTTCATCGGCCTTCATCGGCCTTCATCGGCCTTCAACGGCCTTCATCGGCCTTCAACGGTCTTCTTCGGTCTTCTTCGGGTGGGTGAGGCATGGGTGTACGGCGGTGGGGTGGGTGAGTGTTCACTCACCTCAGTGGCTTCTAGGGTGAGTAAGTACTCACCCATTCGTCAAGGCCGGGAGTGCCGCCATGCCATCCTTGGGCGCCATGGAGCAGAAACCGGCCCGCGTCCGCATCCTCGACGCCGCCCACGAACTGATGCTCACCGTGGGGCTGGCCCGCGCGACGACCAAGCAGATCGCCAAGGCGGCGGACTGCTCCGAGGCGGCGCTCTACAAGTACTTCGCCAGCAAGGAGGACCTGTTCGTCCACGTCCTCACCGAGCGGCTGCCCCCGCTGACCCCCCTGCTCGGCAGTCTCGCGGCCGAACCGGGAAAGGGAACGCTGGAGGAGAACCTCACCGAGATCGCCCGCCAGGCCGCCTTCTTCTACGAGCAGAGCTTCCCGATCGCTGCTTCCCTGTACGCCGAGACCCAGCTCAAGGCCCGGTTCGACCACGGGCTGCGGGAGATGGGCTCCGGCCCCCACAAGCCGATAGAGGGTCTCGACGCCTATCTGCGCGCCGAGCAGGAGGCGGGCCGGGTCCGGGCCGACGCCGACACCTTCGCCGCCGCGTCCCTGCTGCTCGGCGCCTGCTCCCAGCGGGCGTTCGCCTACGACGCGTCCCGGACGGGCGAGCGCCCGCCGGTCGACGACTTCGCCCGCAGACTGGCCCGCACCCTGCTGGGCGGGATCGCCGCCACCGGGCACCCGGCCTGACCCTGGCCCCGGAAGATCCCCGGCCGGCCGTCTCAGGCGGCCGGGCGGGTCAGCCAGTCGTCGACGCCCGCCAGCAGCTTCGTCCGTACGTCCTCCGGTGCCGCCGACGCTCTGACCGACTGCCGGGCCAGTTCGGCGAGTTCCTGGTCCGTGAAACCGTGGTGCTCCCGCGCCAGCCGGTACTGGGCGGCCAGGCGCGAGCCGAACAGCAGCGGATCGTCTGCACCCAGCGCCATCGGCACCCCCGCCTCGAACAGCGTGCGCAGCGGGACGTCCTCCGGCTTCGTGTACACGCCCAGCGCCACGTTCGACGCGGGGCACACCTCGCAGGTCACGCCCCGGTCCGCGAGCCGCTTCAGCAGCCGCGGGTCCTCCGCCGCCCGCACCCCGTGCCCGACCCGGTCGGCATACAGGTCGTCCAGGCAGTCCCGGACCGAGGACGGGCCGGTCAGCTCGCCGCCGTGCGGGGCCGAGAGCAGGCCGCCCTCGCGCGCGATGTGGAAGGCGCGGTCGAAGTCCCGGGCCATGCCCCGGCGTTCGTCGTTCGACAGGCCGAAGCCCACCACGCCCCGGTCCGCGTACCGCACCGCCAGCCGGGCCAGCGTGCGGGCGTCCAGCGGGTGCTTCATACGGTTGGCGGCCACCAGTACCCGCATGCCGAGACCGGTGTCACGCGAGGCCGTCTCCACCGAGTCCAGGATGATCTCCAGAGCGGGGATCAGACCGCCCAGGCGCGGCGCGTACGACGTCGGGTCGACCTGGATCTCCAGCCAGCCGGAGCCGTCCCTCAGGTCCTCCTCCGCGGCCTCCCGGACGAGGCGCTGGATGTCCTCCGGGTCACGCAGGCAGGAGCGGGCCGCGTCGTACAGCCGCTGGAAGCGGAACCACCCGCGTTCGTCCGTGGCCCGCAGCTTCGGCGGCTCCCCGCTGGTCAGCGCGTCGGACAGCACCTCGGGCAGTCGTACGCCGTGCTTGTCGGCCAGCTCCAGCAGGGTGGCGGGCCGCATCGAGCCGGTGAAGTGCAGGTGGAGATGGGCCTTCGGCAGGTCAGAGACATCACGTACACGCTCCATTCCAGGATCCTGCCGCACGTCCCCCGCGTCCCGGTAGTCGGTTCCCCGTTCGTGGTCTTGCCCGCACACATGAACGGGCCGCCCCAGCGAAGAGGCGGCCCGGCGGCCCGTTCGTGCCGAGTGGGTTCAGTCCTTGGCCTCGGCCAGCAGCTTCTGGAGCCGGCTCACGCCCTCCACCAGGTCCTCGTCACCGAGGGCGTAGGACAGCCGCAGGTAGCCCGGGGTGCCGAAGGCCTCGCCCGGTACGACCGCCACCTCGGCCTCCTCCAGGATCAGCGCGGCCAGCTCCACCGAGGTCTGCGGGCGCTTGCCGCGGATCTCCTTGCCGAGCAGCGCCTTCACCGACGGGTACGCGTAGAACGCGCCCTCCGGCTCCGGGCAGACCACCCCGTCGATCTCACCGAGCATCCGCACGATCGTCCGGCGCCGGCGGTCGAACGCCTCGCGCATCTCCTCGACCGCCGCGAGATCGCCGGAGACCGCCGCGAGGGCCGCCGCCTGCGCGACGTTCGAGACGTTCGACGTGGCGTGCGACTGGAGGTTCGTGGCGGCCTTGACCACGTCCCGCGGGCCGATGACCCAGCCCACCCGCCAGCCGGTCATCGCGTACGTCTTCGCGACACCGTTGACGACGATGCACTTGTCGCGCAGCTCCGGCAGGATCGCGGGCAGCGAGGTGAACGTGGCGTCGCCGTAGACGAGGTGCTCGTAGATCTCGTCCGTCAGCACCCACAGACCGTGCTCGACCGCCCAGCGGCCGATCGCCTCGGTCTCCTGTTCGCTGTAGACCGCGCCGGTCGGGTTGGACGGGGAGACGAAGAGGACGACCTTCGTCCGTTCCGTGCGTGCCGCCTCCAGCTGCTCCACACTCACCCGGTAGCCGGTCGTCTCGTCGGCGACGACCTCCACCGGGACACCGCCGGCCAGGCGGATCGACTCCGGGTACGTCGTCCAGTACGGGGCCGGGACGATCACCTCGTCGCCCGGGTCCAGGATCGCGGCGAAGGCTTCGTAGATGGCCTGCTTGCCGCCGTTGGTGACGAGGACCTGCGAGGGGTCGACCTCGTACTTCGAGTCCCGCAGCGTCTTCGCGGCGATCGCGGCCTTCAGCTCGGGCAGGCCGCCCGCCGGGGTGTACCGGTGGTACTTCGGGTTCTTGCAGGCCTCGATCGCGGCCTCGACGATGTAGCCGGGGGTCGGGAAGTCGGGTTCACCGGCGCCGAAGCCGATCACCGGACGCCCGGCGGCCTTGAGGGCCTTGGCCTTGGCGTCCACGGCGAGGGTGGCGGACTCGGAGATCGCGCCGACTCGGGCGGAGACCCGGCGCTCGGTGGGAGGGGTTGCAGCGCTCATGAACCCATCGTTCCAGACCGGAAACGTGCCCGGCACGCGGGTTTCACAGACTGAACGGCAGGGGGCCGACCCGTGAACAAGCGTCCGGAACCGGCCTCCGGCCAGGACGATCTTGCGTTTCGCGCGTCCGGACGGCCACTTACTGTTCGACGCCGGGCCCGGGAACACGTACACTCTCACCTCGTTGGCCTTCGGCAGCCGCCTCCGCGCCGGTGCACACCGAGCAGTCGGTCGGATGCGGTACGTTGGGGGACACCAAAGGGTCGTAGCTCAATTGGTAGAGCACTGGTCTCCAAAACCAGCGGTTGGGGGTTCAAGTCCCTCCGGCCCTGCTACACACACCGCCAGGATGTGTGCGCATGTACGTACAGCATTGCAACGCCGTGCGGCTCAAACCGGGCGCGGCACGGCCACGACCCGGGATCAGGTGAGGACGAATGACGGACGCCGTGGGCTCCATCGAAACTCCTGATGCCCAGGACGAGGTGCCGGAGTCCAGCAAGAAGGCCCGCAAAGGTGGCAAGCGCGGCAAGAAGGGCCCGCTGAAGCGCCTTGCGATCTTCTACCGCCAGATCATCGCCGAACTCCGCAAGGTCGTCTGGCCGACCCGCAACCAGCTGACGTCGTACACCACCGTGGTGATCTTCTTCGTCGCCATCATGATCGCGTTGGTGACCGTGATTGACTATGGGCTCGACCACGCCGCCAAGTACGTCTTCGGCTGAGCCAAGAGCGAAGGGCGCCGTGATGTCGGCGCCCGTTTTCGCATGTTCCACTTATGTATCCAGGAAGAAGCAGCCATCGTGTCTGACCCGAACCTGAACGACGCCATCGAGCCTCGCGGGAATGCCGCCGAGGCGGTGGACGACGAGCTCGACATCGTCGAGGGCGCGGACGAGCAGGACGAGTTCGAGGCTGCCGAGGCCGAGGCGGGGGAGCCGGCCGAGGAGGCGGCCCTGCAGGTCGTGGACGAGGACGTCGCCGACGAGGACGTTGCCGACGAGGACGTTGCCGACGAGGACGGTGCGGCCGAGGACCTGGCCGCGGGGGACGAGGGCGCCGACGAGGAGCCCGCGGAACCGGTCGACCCCGTCGCGGCACTCCGCGACGAACTGCGTTCGCTGCCCGGCGAGTGGTACGTCATCCACACCTACGCCGGTTACGAGAACCGCGTGAAGACCAACCTGGAGCAGCGCGCCGTCTCGCTGAACGTCGAGGACTACATCTTCCAGGCCGAGGTGCCGCAGGAAGAGGTCGTCCAGATCAAGAACGGCGACCGCAAGACGATCAAGCAGAACAAGCTGCCGGGTTACGTCCTGGTCCGCATGGACCTGACCAACGAGTCCTGGGGCGTCGTCCGCAACACCCCCGGCGTCACGGGCTTCGTCGGCAACGCCTACGACCCCTACCCGCTGACCCTGGACGAGATCGTCAAGATGCTCGCCCCGGAGGCCGAGGAGAAGGCCGCCCGCGAGGCCGCCGAGGCCGAGGGCAAGCCCGCTCCGCAGCGCAAGGTCGAGGTCCAGGTGCTGGACTTCGAGGTCGGCGACTCGGTCACCGTCACCGACGGCCCGTTCGCGACGCTCCAGGCCACCATCAACGAGATCAACCCGGACTCGAAGAAGGTCAAGGGCCTGGTGGAGATCTTCGGCCGGGAGACCCCGGTCGAGCTGAGCTTCGACCAGATCCAGAAGAACTAGACCGACGATCATCCGAAAGAGCCCCTGCCCAACGGTCCGCCGTTGGGCAGGGGCTCTTTCGTGTGCTCCGAGGGGGACGTGCTCATCGCCGCAGTGCACGGCCAGGTCGAGCACGTGTTCATGGCGCTCCCCTGAACCGCACGTGCTCAGTTCCCCCCGAACCACCGGTGATCCGGGCCGTGTCCGGGGAGTGCAAAAAAACTGTGTGCTGCGCCACAACCGTTCCGGCGTCCGGTGAGTCTGACTTGATGACCAAAACGCACGAACGGTGCTCTTGATGGTGATCCACCGTGCATTGCTGTGGTTTGCCCTGCCCTGTTCGTCGCGTGCTCAAGGAACAGTTCAGGTATCCAGGGAACCCGGGGGTTTTCCTCATGCGTGCTCGTCGTACGTTGATCGCCGCGGCCGCCGCCGCTTTCGTCCTCGTCCCGGCGGCCTCCGCCGTCGCCGGTACGGGCCCCGCGCCCGCGCCGGACAAGCAGCGTCAGAGCGTCCGCTCCACCGCCCCGTCGGAGAGCGGCAACCCGAACAGCGCCAAGGCCGCGGCCGTCGGCGTGTGCTCCGACGCGTACCAGATCGGCACCACCGCCTACATCGACCGCGCGGGCGCTCACGTCGCGTCCGTGAAGCAGTTCTACTCGCCCAGTTGCAAGCGGAACTACGGGTACCTGTGGGTGTGGCAGAGCTTCCGCGACAAGGTGAAGGACTACGACGCCGGCATCGGCGTCTACAGCTACGCGCGCGACGGGGTCGTGGGCGAGAAGACGTGGACGGCCACCAACGCCCAGGAGTTCTGGTCGTCGCCGGCCGCCACCGCCGGCGAGTGCACCGCGGCCGTCGGCCACCTGAGGGCGCCGGGCGACCCGGTCGGCGGGCAGGCGGTCACCTCCAAGCGCTGCTGAGTCCGGCCGGCCCGGGGCCCACCCGTGTCCGGGTGTTCGCCGGGCCGGAGCCCGGGTGTTCTTCGAAGGTGTCGCGGGTCTTTGGCCGCCGGGTGCGGTCCGGGGGCCCGCGTTTCCGTTGCGCGGACCGGGGTGCCGTTCCGGTGCGCGGGCCACGGTGCCGTTCCGGAGTCCGAGGTCCCGTTTTTGGGTCCGGCCCCGTCACCCGTTATCGTGGTGCGGTATGCCTCCATCCTGATGATCTCCGATGATCCGGATCGGACGGCGGAACACTCTCACTAAGGACCCGGAGAGAGCACATGCCTCCCAAGAAGAAGAAGGTCACGGGGCTGATCAAGCTCCAGATCCAGGCCGGTGCGGCCAACCCGGCCCCGCCGGTCGGCCCCGCGCTGGGCCAGCACGGCGTCAACATCATGGAGTTCTGCAAGGCCTACAACGCCGCGACCGAGTCGCAGCGCGGTTGGGTCATCCCGGTGGAGATCACGGTCTACGAGGACCGTTCCTTCACCTTCGTGACCAAGACCCCGCCGGCCGCGAAGATGATCCTCAAGGCCGCGGGCGTGGAGAAGGGCTCCGGCGAGCCGCACAAGACCAAGGTCGCCAAGATCACTCAGGCGCAGGTCCGCGAGATCGCCCAGACGAAGCTGCCCGACCTCAACGCCAACGACCTGGACGCCGCCGCGAAGATCATCGCGGGCACCGCGCGTTCCATGGGCGTCACGGTCGAGGGCTGAACCTCCACCTCGTAGAACCCCCGCGGCCCCTGTGGGCCGCACGTGGCAGGGCCTGCTCGGCCCGCACCACGACTCCGTCAAGAACCCCTCAGGAGCAGTTGTGAGCAAGCGCAGCAAGGCCCTCCGCGCTGCGGACGAGAAGATCGACCGGGAGAAGCTGTACGCCCCGCTCGAAGCCGTCCGCCTCGCCAAGGAGACCTCCACCTCCAAGTTCGACGGCACCGTCGAGGTCGCCTTCCGTCTGGGTGTCGACCCGCGCAAGGCCGACCAGATGGTCCGTGGCACCGTGAACCTCCCGCACGGCACCGGCAAGACCGCCCGGGTCCTGGTCTTCGCGACCGGTGACCGTGCCGAGGCCGCGCGTGCCGCGGGCGCCGACATCGTCGGCTCCGACGAGCTGATCGACGAGGTGTCGAAGGGCCGTCTGGACTTCGACGCCGTCGTCGCCACCCCGGACCTCATGGGCAAGGTCGGCCGCCTCGGCCGCGTCCTCGGCCCGCGTGGTCTGATGCCCAACCCGAAGACCGGCACGGTCACGCCCGACGTCACCAAGGCCGTGACCGACATCAAGGGCGGCAAGATCGAGTTCCGCGTCGACAAGCACTCGAACCTGCACTTCATCATCGGCAAGACGTCGTTCGAGGACGACAAGCTGGTGGAGAACTACGGCGCCGCGCTGGAGGAGATCCTCCGTCTGAAGCCGTCCGCCGCCAAGGGCCGCTACATCAAGAAGGCCGCCATCACCACCACGATGGGCCCCGGCATTCCGCTCGACCCGAACCGCACCCGCAACCTCCTCGTCGAGGAGGACCCGGCCGCCGTCTGAGCCCAGGCTCACCCCCGGCAGCCGCGTCGCACACGCGTCGACAGGGCGGGCCCCGCAACCTTCCGAGGTGCGGGGCCCGCCCTGCCTTTGTGCGACTTCCCGTACGGGTGTCAGTGCGCTGCGTTACCGTGCGCATACGGACTCGCATAGGGGTGGGATGACATGAACAGCACCATCGTGCGCCGCGTGACCCTCTCGGCGGTCCTGGTGACCGCGCTGGCGGCGATGGCCGCCTGCGGCTCCGGAGGCTCGGACGAGGGCGGCAAGGCGACCGGACGGAGCACGGCACACACCGACCCGTTGACGGAACTGCGCTCCGCCGAGAAAACCACGGCCGAGGCCGAGTCGGCCAAGGTCCGCTCCACGACCGCACTGGGCTCCGTGATGTCCATGACGGCGGACGGCACCCTCGGCTGGCGCGACGGCATCACCGGCACGCTCACCATCACCTACACCGGCGGCACGGTCGCCGACGCCATGCGGAAGCTCGGCTCCACCACGATGGAGACCCGCTATCTGCCGGACGCCTACTACGCCAGGATGGGCGACGCGTTCGCCCGGCAGGCAGGCGGCAGGCACTGGGTCAAGTACGGCTACGACGCCCTGGCCGACCTCGCCGGCGCCTCCGGTGCCCACCTCAAGGACCAGACCCGCAACGCCACGCCGAACCAGTCCGTGAAGCTCCTGCTGGCCTCCGGGGACGTACGGAAGGTCGGTGCCGAGAAGGTCTCCGGTGAGAACGCCGCGCGCTACTCCGGGACGGTCGACGTCGCCGACCTCGCCACCCGGAACTCCGGCCTCACCGCGAGCGGGCTCGCCGACCTGAAGAAGCAGCTCGACCAGGCCGGCGTCACCACGGAGACCATCGACATCTGGGTCGACGACCAGGGCCTGCTGCTCAAGAAGGTCGATCGGGGCACCACCGCGAACGGCACGATGACCAGCACCGCCTACTACAGCGACTACGGGGCGCGGCTCTCGGTGCAGAAGCCCCCCGCGAGCGACACCCAGGACTTCACGTCCCTCATGCACACGCAGGGGGCAACCGGGCTGTCCGGCTGAATTCCGACCGGGCCCGCCGCGGACCCTTTCGGCCTTCGATGGTCAAGAACCCGCCAAGAACCCGGATGTACTTGTCATTGCCGCCGGTTACGATCAACCCCTTACTGTGAATCGGGCGTGTGTTCCCTGTGCGCCCAACCATGATGTGGGGGGAAAGAAAAAATGAGGTCTTCTGTGTCCGTCAGGTCCAGGTCTTCCATGGCGGCCGGCGGGCTCGCCGTGCTGCTGCTCGCCACGGGCGCGGTCGGCTGCGGGGGGAACGACGACGGAGCGAAGTCGTCGTCGAAGGGCGACTCGGTGAAGGCGCCCGCGATGGAGCCGGCGGCGGCCGTCGCCGCTGCCGCGAAGAACGCGGACGACATCAAGTCGTTCCGCTACCGGATGTCCGGCAGCATCCCGGGCGAGGGCCGGCTCAAGGGCGAGGCGGCGATGAGCGTCGAGCCGCCGGCCATGAGCATGAAGATGACCGCCGCGGGCAAGGGCACCGACGGGCCGGTCGAGATCCGGCTCGTCGACAAGGCGATGTACATCGGCGGCAACCCCGAGATGGCCAAGGAGATGGAGGGCAAGAGCTGGCTCAAGCTCGACATGTCCGCCGCCGGCGCGGACGGCGGGCTCAACGCCGACCAGCTCGGCGCGGGGGAGGCCGGCAAGAACCCGGCCTCCGACTCCACGTTCCTGTCCGGCGCCAAGGACATCAAGGAGATCGGCACCGAGACCGTCGACGGGGTGAAGACCACCCACTACCAGGGCACGGTCACCCTCGACGACCTCCGGGCCAAGATCAAGGCGGAGGACAAGAACCTCCGCGAGCGGCACGAGCAGAGCCTTGAGCAGTACGAGACCATGGGCGTCGACGAGATGACCATGGACATGTGGATCGACGGCGAGTCGCACACCAAGCAGTTCCGGATGCGGGGCGAGGCCAAGAAGGGCCCGCTCGACATGCTGATCACCTTCATCGACTACAACCAGCCGGTGAAGGTCACCGCTCCGCCCGCCAAGGACACCACCGACCTCTCCGAGATGATGAAGGGGGTCGAGCAGGGCTGAGTCCGCAGGCACGGATTTGCCTGGCGGCGATCCGTTCCCTTACTCTCCAACGGAAGCCAAAGACCGCTGGTCGTTGCCCCGTGTTCGGATGAACGCGGGGTGGCCGAAGGATCCGCTGAAAAGTGGGCGACCCGCGCAGGTGACAGTGGAAGAACTCCCGGAGTGCCCGCCCCGCGCGTGCACGGCCGGTCGAGTCCGCCCCGTGCGCCTGCGCCGGGGCGTTTCGTTTTTCCCAGTCCTCCTTCGGGTCCGCGCGGTCAGAATCACCCGGAAGGAGGCCGAGGCTCTATGGCGAGGCCCGACAAGGCTGCCGCGGTGGCCGAGCTGGCGGAGCAGTTCCGCAGCTCCAACGCCGCCGTGCTGACCGAGTACCGCGGTCTCACCGTGGCGCAGCTCAAGACGCTGCGCCGGTCGCTCGGTGAGAACGCCCAGTACGCCGTGGTGAAGAACACGCTGACCAAGATTGCGGCCAACGAGGCCGGGATCACGACGCTGGACGACCTGTTCAACGGTCCGACGGCTGTCGCCTTCGTCACCGGTGACCCGGTGACGTCGGCGAAGGGTCTCCGTGACTTCGCCAAGGACAACCCGAATCTCGTCATCAAGGGCGGTGTCCTTGACGGCAAGGCGCTGTCCGCCGACGAGATCAAGAAGCTCGCGGACCTTGAGTCCCGCGAGGTTCTGCTCGCCAAGCTGGCGGGCGCCTTCAAGGCCAAGCAGACCCAGGCTGCCCAGGTCTTCCAGGCGCTCCCGTCGAAGCTCGTCCGCACCGTGGACGCGCTTCGCGCCAAGCAGGACGAGCAGGGCGGTGCCGAGTAATTCGGCTCGCGACATGACCGCCGCCGCCTGAGGCGGAGGTCGTAGCGGGCCGTACGTACGCCCGCCAGACATGTACATCCGGCACCTGCCGAATTAGTGGAAGGAAAGCCACCATGGCTCTCACCCAGGACGAACTGCTTGCCGAGTTCGAGGGCATGACCCTGATCCAGCTCTCCGAGTTCGTGAAGGCGTTCGAGGAGAAGTTCGACGTCACCGCCGCCGCTGCGGTCGCCGTCGCGGGCCCGGCCGGCCCGGCCGCCCCGGTCGAGCAGGCCGAGGAGCAGGACGAGTTCGACGTCATCCTCACCGGCGCCGGCGACAAGAAGATCCAGGTCATCAAGGTCGTGCGTGAGCTGACCTCGCTCGGCCTGAAGGAGGCCAAGGACCTGGTGGACGGCGCCCCGAAGCCCGTCCTGGAGAAGGTCGCCAAGGACGCCGCCGAGAAGGCCGCCGAGTCCCTCAAGGGCGCCGGCGCCTCCGTCGAGGTCAAGTAAGTCCTTCCGGGGTCACCCGGGATCGGGCCGTACGCCTGCCGTGCGGTCGCCGCGGCCCCCGACGGGGCTGTAACGCGCGCGCACCGAGGAGCGATCATCCATCCGGGTGGTCGCTCCTCGGCTTTCCCGAAGGCCCGACCGCGAGTGCCTTGCACCCGCGTGACCGGGGGGTATGGTGATCTTCGTCGTGTCCCTGGGAGCCCGGTCGGGCTGGGGGGCCTTGACGAACCGCACGCAGCGCGCAATTCTCAGGACGCGTCGTCACAACGATCCGGGATCCGAGGCATGGATCGACGGCGAAGAGGGCAGTATCAACGTGCGTTGAAGGCAGGCATGGCGCAGGCGTTGAAGACAGCGAGGGTCTCAGAAAAGTGGGACTGGACATCAGTGTGCCAAGTGGCTACACTGACCCTTTGCGCTGCCTGTTAGCTTGCCCCTGCCCGTCACCAGGGGTCTGCCCTCACCCGAGCATAGACGACTGCATCCCCTCTGACCTGGGGTTTCTGTCTTCGCGCATGGGAGAGGGGCCGGTACGCGCGCAGTGAGTCCGAGCCCTCGGAAGGACCCCCTCTTGGCCGCCTCGCGCAACGCCTCGACCGCGAATACGAACAACGGCGCCAGCACCGCCCCGCTGCGCATCTCCTTTGCAAAGATCAAGGAGCCTCTTGAGGTTCCGAACCTGCTCGCGCTGCAAACCGAGAGCTTCGACTGGCTGCTCGGCAACACCGCCTGGCAGAGTCGGGTCGAGGAGGCTCTTGAGAACGGTCAGGACGTCCCCACCAAGTCCGGTCTGGAGGAGATCTTCGAGGAGATCTCCCCGATCGAGGACTTCTCCGGGTCGATGTCGCTGACCTTCCGGGACCACCGCTTCGAGCCGCCCAAGAACTCGATCGACGAGTGCAAGGAGCGCGACTTCACGTACGCCGCCCCGCTCTTCGTCACGGCCGAGTTCACCAACAACGAGACCGGCGAGATCAAGTCCCAGACCGTCTTCATGGGCGACTTCCCGCTCATGACGAACAAGGGCACTTTCGTCATCAACGGCACCGAGCGTGTCGTGGTGTCCCAGCTGGTCCGTTCCCCCGGTGTCTACTTCGACTCCTCCATCGACAAGACCTCCGACAAGGACATCTTCTCCGCCAAGATCATCCCGTCCCGGGGTGCCTGGCTGGAGATGGAGATCGACAAGCGCGACATGGTCGGTGTCCGCATCGACCGCAAGCGCAAGCAGTCGGTCACCGTCCTCCTGAAGGCGCTCGGCTGGACGACCGAGCAGATCCTGGAGGAGTTCGGCGACTACGAGTCGATGCGCGCCACCCTGGAGAAGGACCACACCCAGGGCCAGGACGACGCGCTCCTCGACATCTACCGCAAGCTGCGTCCGGGCGAGCCCCCCACGCGTGAGGCCGCGCAGACGCTCCTGGAGAACCTGTACTTCAACCCGAAGCGCTACGACCTCGCGAAGGTCGGCCGCTACAAGGTCAACAAGAAGCTCGGTGCGGACGAGCCGCTGGACGCCGGCGTGCTCACCACCGACGACGTCATCGCCACCATCAAGTACCTGGTGAAGCTGCACGCCGGTGAGACCGAGACGACCGGTGAGTCCGGCCGCTCGATCATGGTCGAGACCGACGACATCGACCACTTCGGCAACCGTCGTATCCGCAGCGTCGGCGAGCTGATCCAGAACCAGGTCCGTACGGGTCTCGCCCGTATGGAGCGCGTCGTGCGCGAGCGCATGACCACCCAGGACGTCGAGGCGATCACGCCGCAGACCCTGATCAACATCCGGCCGGTCGTCGCCTCCATCAAGGAGTTCTTCGGCACCAGCCAGCTGTCCCAGTTCATGGACCAGAACAACCCGCTGTCGGGGCTGACGCACAAGCGTCGTCTGAACGCCCTCGGCCCGGGTGGTCTCTCCCGTGAGCGGGCCGGCTTCGAGGTCCGTGACGTGCACCCCTCGCACTACGGCCGGATGTGCCCGATCGAGACGCCGGAAGGCCCGAACATCGGTCTGATCGGCTCGCTGGCCTCCTACGGCCGGGTCAACGCGTTCGGTTTCATCGAGACGCCGTACCGCAAGGTCACCGACGGCCAGGTCTCCGACGAGGTCGACTACCTGACCGCCGACGAGGAGGACCGCTTCGTCATCGCGCAGGCCAACGCGCCGCTCACCGACGAGCTGCGGTTCGCCGAGGCCCGCGTGCTGGTCCGCCGCCGTGGCGGCGAGGTCGACTACGTCGGCGGCGAGGACGTGGACTACATGGACGTCTCGCCGCGCCAGATGGTGTCGGTCGCGACCGCCATGATCCCCTTCCTGGAGCACGACGACGCCAACCGTGCCCTGATGGGCGCGAACATGATGCGGCAGGCCGTGCCGCTCATCAAGTCCGAGTCCCCGCTCGTCGGCACCGGCATGGAGTACCGCTCCGCCGTCGACGCCGGCGACGTCGTCAAGGCCGAGAAGGACGGTGTGGTCCAGGAGGTCTCCGCGGACTACATCACCACGGCCAACGACGACGGCACCTACATCACCTACCGGCTGGCCAAGTTCTCCCGGTCCAACCAGGGCACCTCGGTCAACCAGAAGGTCATCGTCAACGAGGGCGACCGGATCGTCCTGGGCCAGGTCCTCGCCGACGGTCCCGCCACGCAGAACGGCGAGATGGCGCTCGGCAAGAACCTGCTCGTGGCGTTCATGCCGTGGGAGGGTCACAACTACGAGGACGCGATCATCCTGTCGCAGCGCCTCGTGCAGGACGACGTCCTCTCCTCGATCCACATCGAGGAGCACGAGGTCGACGCCCGTGACACCAAGCTCGGCCCCGAGGAGATCACCCGGGACATCCCGAACGTCTCCGAGGAGGTCCTCGCCGACCTCGACGAGCGCGGCATCATCCGCATCGGCGCCGAGGTCGTCGCCGGTGACATCCTCGTCGGCAAGGTCACGCCCAAGGGTGAGACCGAGCTGACGCCGGAGGAGCGCCTGCTGCGCGCGATCTTCGGTGAGAAGGCCCGTGAGGTCCGCGACACCTCGCTGAAGGTGCCGCACGGCGAGATCGGCAAGATCATCGGCGTGCGCGTCTTCGACCGCGAGGAGGGCGACGAGCTGCCGCCCGGTGTGAACCAGCTGGTGCGCGTCTACGTCGCGCAGAAGCGCAAGATCACCGACGGTGACAAGCTCGCCGGCCGACACGGCAACAAGGGCGTCATCTCCAAGATCCTGCCGATCGAGGACATGCCGTTCCTGGAGGACGGCACCCCGGTCGACATCATCCTCAACCCGCTCGGCGTCCCGTCCCGGATGAACCCGGGACAGGTCCTGGAGATCCACCTCGGCTGGCTCGCCAGCCAGGGCTGGGACGTCTCCGGCCTGACCGAGGAGTGGGCCGAGCGCCTCCAGGCCATCGCCGCCGACCAGGTCGACCCGCGCACCAACGTCGCCACCCCGGTGTTCGACGGTGCCCGCGAGGACGAGCTGGCGGGTCTGCTGGAGCACACCATCCCGAACCGCGACGGCGACCGCCTGGTCCTCCCGTCCGGCAAGGCGCGGCTGTTCGACGGCCGCTCCGGTGAGCCGTTCCCGGACCCGATCTCGGTCGGCTACATGTACATCCTGAAGCTGCACCACCTGGTCGACGACAAGCTGCACGCCCGCTCGACCGGCCCGTACTCGATGATCACCCAGCAGCCGCTGGGTGGTAAGGCCCAGTTCGGCGGCCAGCGGTTCGGCGAGATGGAGGTGTGGGCGCTGGAAGCGTACGGCGCCGCGTACGCCCTCCAGGAGCTGCTGACCATCAAGTCCGACGACGTCACCGGCCGCGTGAAGGTCTACGAGGCCATCGTCAAGGGCGAGAACATCCCCGAGCCCGGCATTCCCGAGTCCTTCAAGGTGCTCATCAAGGAAATGCAGTCCCTGTGCCTCAACGTGGAGGTGCTGTCCTCGGACGGCATGTCCATCGAGATGCGCGACACCGACGAGGACGTCTTCCGCGCGGCGGAGGAACTCGGCATCGACCTGTCCCGGCGTGAGCCGAGCAGCGTCGAAGAGGTCTGACGGGAGTCCGGCCGGGACCCTGAACCATCAGGGTCCCGCCGACCCCCAGGCCCCCGTTTCAGACCACAGAATTACGACCCTGAGAGGGATTGACGCATAGTGCTCGACGTCAACTTCTTCGACGAGCTCCGGATCGGCCTGGCTACCGCTGACGACATTCGGCAGTGGAGCCACGGCGAGGTCAAGAAGCCCGAGACCATCAACTACCGCACCCTCAAGCCCGAGAAGGACGGCCTCTTCTGCGAGAAGATCTTCGGCCCCACCCGGGACTGGGAGTGCTACTGCGGCAAGTACAAGCGCGTCCGCTTCAAGGGCATCATCTGCGAGCGCTGTGGCGTCGAGGTCACGCGTGCGAAGGTGCGCCGTGAGCGGATGGGCCACATCGAGTTGGCCGCTCCCGTCACCCACATCTGGTACTTCAAGGGCGTTCCGTCGCGCCTCGGCTACCTGCTCGACCTCGCCCCGAAGGACCTGGAGAAGGTCATCTACTTCGCGGCGTACATGATCACGTTCGTCGACGAGGAGCGCCGTACCCGCGACCTGCCCTCCCTGGAGGCGCACGTCTCCGTGGAGCGGCAGCAGATCGAGAACCGCCGGGACTCCGACCTCGAAGGCCGCGCCAAGAAGCTGGAGACGGACCTCGCCGAGCTGGAGAGCGAGGGCGCCAAGGCCGACGTGCGCCGCAAGGTGCGCGAGGGCGCCGAGCGTGAGATGAAGCAGCTGCGCGACCGTGCGCAGCGCGAGATCGACCGTCTCGACGAGGTGTGGACCCGGTTCAAGAACCTCAAGGTCCAGGACCTGGAGGGCGACGAGCTGCTCTACCGCGAGCTGCGTGACCGCTTCGGCACGTACTTCGACGGTTCGATGGGTGCCGCGGCGCTGCAGAAGCGCCTGGAGTCCTTCGACCTGGACGAGGAGGCGGAGAAGCTCCGCGAGATCATCCGTACCGGCAAGGGCCAGAAGAAGACCCGCGCGCTCAAGCGCCTCAAGGTCGTCTCCGCGTTCCTGCAGACCAGCAACAGCCCCAAGGGCATGGTCCTGGACTGCGTGCCGGTCATCCCGCCGGACCTGCGTCCGATGGTGCAGCTGGACGGTGGCCGGTTCGCGACCTCCGACCTGAACGACCTGTACCGCCGTGTCATCAACCGCAACAACCGCCTGAAGCGGCTTCTCGACCTCGGCGCGCCCGAGATCATCGTGAACAACGAGAAGCGCATGCTCCAGGAGGCCGTCGACGCGCTCTTCGACAACGGCCGCCGCGGCCGCCCGGTGACGGGCCCCGGCAACCGTCCGCTGAAGTCGCTGTCCGACATGCTCAAGGGCAAGCAGGGCCGCTTCCGGCAGAACCTGCTCGGCAAGCGCGTCGACTACTCGGCCCGTTCCGTGATCGTCGTCGGCCCGCAGCTCAAGCTGCACCAGTGCGGTCTGCCGAAGGCGATGGCGCTGGAGCTGTTCAAGCCGTTCGTGATGAAGCGGCTGGTCGACCTGAACCACGCGCAGAACATCAAGAGCGCCAAGCGCATGGTGGAGCGCGGCCGCACCGTGGTGTACGACGTCCTCGAAGAGGTCATCGCCGAGCACCCGGTGCTGCTGAACCGTGCGCCCACCCTGCACCGCCTCGGCATCCAGGCCTTCGAGCCGCAGCTGGTCGAGGGCAAGGCCATCCAGATCCACCCGCTCGTGTGCACCGCCTTCAACGCGGACTTCGACGGTGACCAGATGGCCGTGCACCTGCCGCTGTCCGCGGAGGCGCAGGCCGAGGCCCGCATCCTGATGCTGTCCTCGAACAACATCCTCAAGCCCGCCGACGGCCGTCCGGTGACGATGCCGACCCAGGACATGGTCCTCGGTCTGTTCTTCCTCACCACCGACGGCGAGATGCGTGACGTCAAGGGCGAGGACCGGTCGTTCGCGTCGGTCGCCGAGGCGATCATGGCGTTCGACGCCGGTGAGCTGTCCCTTCAGGCGAAGGTGGACATCCGCTTCCCGGTGGGCACCATCCCGCCGCGCGGCTGGACTCCGCCGGCGCAGGAGGAAGGGGACGAGCGCGTCGGGGACGGCGAGTGGCAGCAGGGTGACAGCTTCCGGCTGCGCACCACGCTGGGCCGGGCGCTGTTCAACGAACTGCTGCCGGAGGACTACCCGTTCGTCGACTACGAGGTCGGCAAGAAGCAGCTCTCCGAGATCGTCAACGACCTCGCCGAGCGCTACCCGAAGGTCATCGTGGCGGCGACGCTCGACAACCTGAAGGCGGCCGGCTTCTTCTGGGCGACCCGCTCCGGTGTCACCGTGGCCATCTCCGACGTCGTCGTCCCCGACGCGAAGAAGGAGATCGTCAAGGGTTACGAGGCCCAGGACGAGCGGGTCCAGAAGCAGTACGAGCGCGGTCTGATCACCAAGGAAGAGCGCACCCAGGAGCTCATCGCGATCTGGACCAAGGCGACCAACGAGGTGGCCGAGGCGATGAACGCGAACTTCCCGAAGACCAACCCGGTCTCGATGATGGTGAACTCGGGTGCGCGCGGCAACATGATGCAGATGCGTCAGATCGCCGGTATGCGTGGTCTGGTGTCGAACGCGAAGAACGAGACGATCCCGCGTCCGATCAAGGCGTCGTTCCGTGAGGGCCTGTCCGTCCTGGAGTACTTCATCTCCACGCACGGTGCCCGTAAGGGTCTCGCGGACACCGCCCTGCGTACCGCCGACTCGGGTTACCTGACCCGTCGTCTGGTGGACGTCTCGCAGGACGTCATCATCCGCGAGGAGGACTGCGGCACCGAGCGCGGTCTCAAGCTGCGCATCGCCGAGCGCGACGCCGACGGCGTGCTGCGCAAGGCGGAGGACGTCGAGACGTCCGTGTACGCGCGCTGCCTCGCCGAGGACATCGTGGTCGACGGCAAGGTGCTGGCCCCGGCCGGCACCGACCTGGGCGACGTCCTCATGGACGAGCTGATCGCCCGGGGCGTCGACGAGGTCAAGACCCGCTCGGTCCTGACCTGCGAGTCCGCGGTCGGCACCTGCGCCATGTGCTACGGCCGCTCGCTCGCCACCGGCAAGCTGGTCGACATCGGTGAGGCGGTCGGCATCATCGCCGCCCAGTCCATCGGTGAGCCCGGCACCCAGCTGACGATGCGTACCTTCCACACCGGTGGTGTGGCCGGTGACGACATCACCCAGGGTCTGCCGCGTGTCGTCGAGCTGTTCGAGGCCCGTACCCCGAAGGGTGTCGCCCCGATCTCCGAGGCGAGCGGACGCGTCCGCATCGAGGAGACGGAGAAGACCAAGAAGCTGGTCATCACGCCGGACGACGGCAGCGACGAGACGGCGTTCCCGATCTCGAAGCGCGCCCGTCTCCTGGTCAGCGAGGGCGAGCACGTCGAGGTGGGCCAGAAGCTCACCGTGGGTGCCACCAACCCGCACGACGTGCTGCGCATCCTGGGCCAGCGTGCCGTCCAGGTCCACCTGGTCGGCGAGGTCCAGAAGGTGTACAACTCGCAGGGCGTGTCGATCCACGACAAGCACATCGAGATCATCATCCGGCAGATGCTGCGCCGGGTGACGATCATCGAGTCCGGCGACGCGGAGCTGCTGCCCGGTGAGCTGGTCGAGCGCTCGAAGTTCGAGCAGGAGAACCGTCGTGTGGTCCAGGAGGGCGGTCACCCGGCCTCCGGCCGTCCGCAGCTGATGGGTATCACGAAGGCGTCGCTGGCGACGGAGTCCTGGCTGTCGGCCGCCTCCTTCCAGGAGACGACCCGAGTCCTGACGGACGCGGCGATCAACGCCAAGTCCGACAGCCTCATCGGCCTCAAGGAGAACGTCATCATCGGTAAGCTCATCCCGGCCGGTACGGGCCTGTCCCGCTACCGCAACATCCGGGTCGAGCCGACCGAGGAGGCCAAGGCCGCGATGTACTCGGCCGTCGGCTACGACGACATCGACTACTCGCCGTTCGGCACGGGCTCCGGCCAGGCCGTTCCGCTGGAGGACTACGACTACGGTCCGTACAACCAGTGAGCAGCCGTAGCTCCTAGCAAGTAGCTGAGACAGGCCGAAGGGCGGCCACCCCGTTTCGTACGGGGTGGCCGCCCTTCGGTGTGTCAGCGTGCCGTCAGCTCCAGCGCCGTCACCACCACGGTGGCCACGGCCGCCAGCACGCCGACGCTCGCCAGCGGCCAGCGGGCCCGCTCCAGCGCGTCCAGGCGCTGCTCGTGGTCGGCGAGTTGTCTGTCGGTCTGGTCGCTGCGCTGGACCAGCAGCGCGAGCGAGCCGTCGACGCGGGCGAACCCGGCCTCGACGGTCCCGCGCAGCCGTTCCAGTTCGACGGCCACGGCGGTCGGGTCGGACAGGGAGTGAGGGGTGGAGAGGGAGGACGGGGCGGCTGGGGAGGACGGGAAAGGTGGTTCGGTCACGCGCCCTCCTGTTCGCTGTCCGTCCGCAGCCACGACGGCAGCAGCGCCTGTACGGCGGGTTCGGCCATCGCCCTGGTGACCGCGGCGGCGACGGCGAGCGCTCCGGCGGCCCAGGGCAGGGTGTCCGGGATGCCGGCGGCGCGGACGACCGTCGGCAGCAGGACGCACAGCCCGACAGCGGTCTGTACGACGGTGCGGAGGGTGCGTTTGGCGGCCTCTGACATGGTGAGCCTCGTTTCTCAGGAGCTGTACGGGACTTTCAGGGCCGCCCAGGAGGTGGCGCCCGGCCAGCCGTCGGCGTCCGAGCCGGAGTAGCCGAGCCTGCGTTGCCACGTGGCGTAGGAGAGCCGGTCGGCCTCGGTCCACTGCGGGCCGGGTCCGGCGGAGTACGCCGAGCAGCCGACGGCGACCAGCCGCCTGCCCATCGCGGTGACGACGGCGGACCTGGGCCGCTTCCTGAACCAGTCGGCGCCGGGGAAGGGCTGGTGGGCGGGGGTGGTGCCGGCGGGGACCTCGGTGCCGAGACGGGCGGCGACCCGGCCGCGGAAGTCCGCCATTGTGAAGCCACGCGGGTCGATCTTGGTGTTGGTCCACTCCTTGTGGCCGATGACCGAGCGGGCGCTCCAGCCGTGTGCCCGGCACAGCGCGGCCGACGCCCGCACCATGGCGTCCAACTGCACCTCGGGCCACGGGTCCTTGCCGTCGCCGAGGTTGACGCATTCGAAGCCGTAGAAGTGGACGTTGCCGTCGGTGTCGTTCTCGTTCGGCGCGGGCAGGGCGGTCTCGGCGATCACCGCGTCCAGTACGTCGCCGTCGCCGCGGCCGGCGTGGTTGGCGCGGCCGTTGCCGACCAGGTGGACCGTGCCGTCCTTGGCGATCACGCCGTGGCAGAGCGGGCCCGGCAGATCGGAGCGGCCGGTGAAGCAGAGGCTGACGGAGGCGGCGGTGCCGGAGGTGACGGTGTGGTGGATCACCACCCCGTTGACCGGGCCCCAACCGCCCTTGCTGTTGCGGTTGTTGGTGCGCCAGCCGGCGGTCTCGACGACGGTGACGCCCTCGGCCCGCAGGGCGGACACGAGGGCGTCGGCGGACAGGGGGGTGGACATGGGCGGGGCCTTTCGGAGGGGAGTGCGGGCGAGTGCGGGCAGAAGAGAACCCCGGCCGGCGGGGGCGGCTCGGGGCGGCGGGTGGCGCGTGCGGAGCGCGGGACGTCAGGCGGGGCCGTCCGTCGTGGCCTCGGCGGCGGTGAGCGGGTCGGTGCCACCGTCCGCGGGCGGTTCGGCCGGGTCGCCGGTGCCGCCCGAACCGTCCCCGGGACTGGTCCACTGGGCGCACAGGGCCGTACAGGCGCTCACGTTGTCCGCGAAGTCGGCCAGGGCGGCGGCCACCGCCTGCTGGATCGCGGTCTGGTCGGGGACGACCGGGTCGGTGCCGACCGGCATGACCGTGATCATGCCGCCGCCCCGCAGCACGGTGTTGTGGGCACCCTTCTCGGTGAACTGGGCGGTGACGTGGACCGGGGAGTACGTACCGGTGAGCGAGTCGGGCCCGATGATGTTGCTCACGCTGGTGTCGGCGACGTTGATGTAGACGGTGTGACCGGCCTCGGTGATGGTGGCCCGGCCGGCGAAGTCGATCGCGAGGCCCCAGGGCTGGCTGGTGTCGATGTCCATGGTCGAAGGTCCTTCCTCGGGTCGTGGACGGTCGTGCGTCAGACGGTCTGGCGGCCGTACATGAGGACCGGCTGGGCGTAGACGGAGCCGGTTCCGGTGCTGACCAGCGCCTGGATCTCGACCTTGAGCAGGGTGCCGTAGACCGCCGGGAAGTTGGTGCTGATCGCCCCCGTGAAGTCGAAGCCCGAGCCCGCGCTGACGGTGCTGCCCCACGGGGAGCCGTTGACCTGCACCCGGACGGAGCCGGTGGTGCCGGAGTCGGCCCGGGTGTTCATGAGGAGCCGCATCACCGGCTGCCAGACGATGTTGTACGACATCGCGACGGTCGTGTACGAGGTCGCCTTGGTCTGCGGCCAGCGACTGGTCGTCGCGTCCTGCGGCGGCAGCATGTTCAGCCAGGGCTTGGCGATTCCGCCGGTGTCGATGTCGTCGGAGACGATCTCCCGGCCGTAGGCGTCGTAGATCCGCAGCGGCTGCTGCGAGGTGCTGGTGCCGTCGCCGTTGTACAGGGTCAGGGCCAGGCTGCCGGTCTGGCGGCGGATCGCCACACCGTACTCCTGGTCGCTCCACCGGCCGACCGAGAAGACGGCGGGACCGCCGTCCGGCGGCCGGACGTTGAGATAGCCGCCGTCGGTGATCTCCACCCCGCCGCCGGAGATCCGGTTGAGGGCGGGCCGGGTGTTGACCGCGGTGGACAGTTGCTGGATCCGGCGTTCCAGCTGGGTCAGCCGGTCGATGATGTCCTCGGGCAGCTGGGGCATCAGGCCACCTCCAGGTAGAGCTGGGCGGTGTCCGGCCGGCCGCGCTGGGCGGGGCTGACGTTGACGCCGATGATCCGGTAGCGGGCGTCCAGGCCCTCGGTGAACCACTCGTCGGTGATCCGGATGCGCGCGATCCGGCCGAGCAGCGCGGTCGGTACCAGGTCGTCGAGCATGACGGTGATCTCCGGGATCACCACCGCCCCGGTGGCGGCGGCCAGTTCGGTGCGGGCGAGGGCGGTCAGGGTGTTCGTGTCGGTGATGTCGTTGTGGTCCGAGGTCAGGTCGATGCGCGGATACCCGGCCTGCTCGATCAACTCGGTGGCCACCGCGACCGTGGAGCAGACCGGCCGGGACTCGGAAGCCTGGTCGTCGTTGGCCGACGCGCCCCGGGCCCGAGCGGTGGTGCCGCCGCGGGTGGCGTCGCGCGGGAAGGAGTACGACAGGATCGTGCCCGGCCGGTCCAGCACCAGGTCGGTGCTGCCGGTGGTGATCGTCGGGCTGCCCAGCCGCAGCCGGCGCACCCGGGCGCCGGTGGTGGGGTCGAGATAGACGGAGACGTAGTGCTCGAAGCCGTGCTCCAGTGCCGCCAGCGCGTCCAGGGCGTCGAGGTAGACCGTCTCGTCGCCGTCCCGGTGGCTGACCGAGCGGGACACGTCCGAGACCTCGTCGCCGTAGGTGACGCCGATGTCGCCGCCCGGCAGCCCGGTCTGGAGGTCCTTCCACAGCGCCCGCGCGACGTCGAACTGCGGGCCGGTGAGCTGGAGCTTGTAGGTGGGGTCGTACGCGGCCGTGTGCGCCCGGACCAGCCGTCGGCTCGCGTACGACTCGAAGGTCGCCGCCTGGATGCCGAGCGTGAGCACCCCCTGTTCGTCGCTTTCCAGGGTGCTGGTCCACACGATGCCGCCCCACCACAGGTCATTTCCGCGCTGGAGGTAGACCGAGGTGCGGCCCTCCTCGATGCGGCGGGCCCGCGCGGCCATCGCCCGGTCCGGGATCGGGACGGTGCCGGAGAGCGAACCGGCCTTGCCGATGTAGTCGTCCACCGTGACGTCGCGCAGCGGCAGGATGTCGATGGTGGAGTCGGTGCGCAGATCGCAGAAGATCGCGCGGTAGGGGGTGTTGATGTTCGTCGTCATGCGGCGGCCTCGTAGGTGGCGGTGCCCCGGATGGCGTACGGGCTGGTCCAGGTCCACGGCGACAGGGCGTCCACGGAGCCGTAGTACGGCTGGACGGTCGCCACGGAGTCGACCCGGCCCGTGCTGATGTTCAGTTCGAAGGCGGTGGTCGTGCCGAGGTTGATCCGGCTGACCATGCGCAGGTTGTTGTTCCCGGACAGTTCGGCGAAGCCGATCACGGGGTGGGCGGCGGACGCGGCGACCGGCAGCGAGAACCGCCAGTTGTCGTCGGTGCCGGGGTTGGTGCCGAAGGTGGTGGTGCTGCCGAACTGGATGGAGAAGCTCAGGTGCACGGTCCTGCCGAACTTGACGTACCGGCAGTTGACCGTGGCGTTGCCGAACGACGGGGTGGCGTTGCCGGTACCGGTCGTCCAGGCCGGTGTCCAGCTCTGCCAGGTCGGGTACTGCGGAAAGGCGTCCCAGGCGGTGCCGTTCCAGCGCTGGAGCCCGCCGCTCACGTCCCGGTACTGGCCCGGGTAGGCGCCGTTCGTGGTGTCGGTGGTGACCGGCAGGATGCCGCCGATCGCGACGGTGGCGGTGCGCATGCCGGTCAGGGCCTTGTCCCAGTCGATGGCGGTGGTGCCGGTGCTCGCGTTGGCCGGCACGAGCACCTGGTACAGGGGGATCGACAGGGAAGGCAGCGGTGGGACGACCGGGACGGCCGCCGCCTCGCCCTGCACGATCTCCACGGCGGCCTCGGTGCGGATGGTGTCGCCGTCGCGGTACTCGTCGTGGATCCGCAGCACGACCAGGTCGATCCGCGCGTACTGGGCGGCGCCGTCGGCGAAGGTCAGCGGCAGGTACTCGGTGAGGGCGACCGGGTAGGCGCCCTGGGCGTCGGTGCCCTGGACGATCGCCCGGCCGGGGCTGACGGTGGCGGACATGGTGCCGGGGGTGCCGGTCAGGGTGAACCCGGTGATCCGCCACTGGCCGTCCGGCGAGCCGGGCAGGATGCCGGAGCGGGTGGCCACGGGCGAGGTCGGGGTGAGGGCGCCGAGCGAGACGAGCCGGGTGTCCTCGCGGGACTGGCTGTCCGGGGACAGCCATCCGGAGCGCAGCGGCATGGTCGACTCCTTTGTGAATCAGGCGGGTTGGTGATGTTCGGGCGATCGGTCGGCATGCGGACCGGTGCGGGCGGGTGTCGCGGCACGCGCGGCATACGGGCCGGGACGGGCGGGTGTCGCGGCACGCGCGGCATGCGGGCCGGGACGGGCGGGTGTCGCGGCACGCACCGCCGCGGTCAGGAGGCGGACTCGTAGGTCCCGTGGATGGACAGCACGTCTCCCGACGCCCAGGTGAAGGGCTGCGCCTTGCCCCAGACGCCGGAGCTGATCTTGAGGGTGTCGCGGAGCGAACGGACGATGCCGCCGCTCGTCGTCGAGAGCAGCGCGGTGCCCTGGTAGAACAGCGTGGGAGTCGAGGAGTCGTACGCCTCGACGCTCAGCACCCGCCCGTCCAGCTTCCAGGCCGTGTTGACCGGGGCGACCGGCAGCGAGAACGTCCAGTCGGTGCCCTGGGCGGACAGGTTGGTCGTCGAACCGATCTTCAGATAGATCCGGACGTGGACGACCGTGCCCGTCTTCACGTACGACCCGGCGATCGTGCCGTTGCCGATGGTGGGCGCCGTACCCGCCTCGACGCCCCACTTCGGCGTGTAGTCGGTCCAGGAGGGCACCGGCTGGTACGACACCCACGTCGTGCCGTTCCAGCGCTGCAACAGCCCGGCGGAGGAGTCCCGGTACTGGCCGGTGTAGCTGGCCGTGGCGACCGTACCGGCCGGCGCGATGCCGCCCAGGGCGCTCGGGTACGACACCCATGCCGAGCCGTCCCAGCGCTGGAGCGCGCCGCCGGAGTCGCGGTACTGCCCCGGGTAGGAGCCGTTGCCGGTGTCGCCGTAGACCGGCAGGATGCCGCCGACGGCGACCGTCGGCGTGCGCAGATCGGTGACGTCGGTGCTCCAGTTGATCCCGCCCTTGCCGGCGCTGATCCCCGCGCCGACCCGGACCTGGTAGATCGGCAGGCCGATGGCGGGGGCGCGGGGCGGCACCGGGGTGACGCCCGGCTCGCCCTTGACGATCTCCAGCGTGGCTCTGGCCCCGGTCTCCTCGGAGTTGTCGTACTGCGCGTCGCTGATCTTCAGGACGACGAGGTCGATCCGGGGGTTCGCCTCGCCGTCGGCGAAGGTGAGGGGCGTCGGTTCGGGCAGGGCGACCGGGTAGGCGCCCTGGCTGGGGCCCGCCTGGATGATGGCCCGCCCCTCGTGGACGACCGCCGTCATGGCGCCCGGGGCGCCCTCCATCCAGAAGCCGGACAGCCGGGACAGGCCGTCGTAGGACCCGGGCAGGATGCCGGAGCGGACCTCCAGCGGATTGGCCGGGGTGGTCGCGCCGATCTGGGTCAGCCGGGTGTCCTCGCGGGTCTGGCCGGTCTGCGCCACCCATGAGCTGCGCAGGTTCATGTGCGGGTCTCCTTTGGTGTCGTGCGGGCGGGGGTGCGGGTGGAGGTGCGGGTGGAGGTGCGGGCGGCGTTCAGGAACGGAGCCATTCCGCGGTGAAGTCGGTGGCGTAGCCGGAGCCGCCGAGCGTGGTGAGGGCGGCGCCCGAGTTCTGCAACCCGTACAGCGCGAGCCTGTCGCCGGCCGCGCACCTGAGGAGGACGCTGCCGCCGACGCTGGTCGCGCCCGGTCCGGCGCCGACCAGCCAGGTGGCGCGGGGCACACCGGAGCCGTTCTGGGCGATCCGGGCGCCGCGCGAGCCGGTGGGTTCCCCGGTCCAGGTGACGCCGCCGGTCACTCGCCACCAGCCGGTCCGGGACACCGTGTACGTGTTCGACCCGGACCAGCCGCCGACGTCGTCCACGTCGACGGTGGACAGGGTGATCTGGCTCCAGGTGTTGTTGGCCACGGACTGCGTCGTGCTCTGCTCGACGCTCAGCAGGATCTTCGAGCGTCCCTCCGCGTACTGCCAGGCCGAGCCGTCCCAGCGCTGGAGCTGCCCGGCGGCGTTCTCCTGGTACTGGCCGGTGTAACTCCCGCCGGTCAGCGCGCCGGCCGGGGCGATACCGCCCACCGCCTTCGGGTACGACACCCAGGTGGTGCCGTCCCAGCGCTGGAGGGTGCCCGGGGTGTCCCGGTACTGGCCGGCGTAGGCGCCGTTGAAGCCGCTGGCCGGGACGATCCCGCCGAGCGCGGCGGTCGCGTAGCGCAGGTTGGTGACCGCCGTGGTCCAGTCGAGCGGCTCGGTACCGGCGGAGGCGCCGGCCGGTACCAGGATCCGGTAGAGCGGCAGGGCGGTGCCGTCGGGGCTGTTCGGCACGGTCGGCGTGGCCGCGGGGGCGCCCACGACCAGGCGGATCATCGCCTCCGCGGCGTGGGTGCCGTCGTACGGGTCGTCCCTGACGACCAGTTCGACGAGATCGATCCGGCTGTACAGGGCGTCGCCGTCCGGCACGGTGAAGGTCTCGGGGTCGGTCACCACCACCGGGTAGACGCCCTGGAGCAGCCGGCCGCCCTGCACGAAGGCACGGCCCACGCCGATCGTGAACGTCATCGTCCCGGGGCCGCCGGTGAGTTCGAACCCGCCCGGGACGATGCCGCCGCGCCCCTTGAGCGGGATGTTCTCCGCAGCGCCCGCGTTGACGGTCAGCAGACCCGACAGACCGAGTCGGGTGTCCTCCCTGGTCTGTCCGGTTTCGGTGAGCCAGGACGCTCGTACGGTCATGTTGTCACCACTCCGCCGAGCGCCAGCGGACCTGGAGCTGCGCGCCGGCGCCGTAGCTGTCCGGCCGGAAGGCGAGCCGGGCCCGGCCGGGTTCGAAGGCGAACAGCTCCTCGGGGCTGCTGTCGCCCGCGGCGGTGTGGCGGCGCGAGGCGGTGCCGTTGAGCGTGACGGTCCCGGCGGCGGTGTCCACGACCAGCTCGTCGCCGGTGGCGAGCCCGATCTCGTAGCGCAGCCTGCGGCCCGACGACCGTTCGGTCACCGTGGGGTTGCCGCACGGACCGGTGAAGGTCAGCACCGGATGCGTCGGCGCCGAACCGTTGTTGTCGGCGTCGACGTCACCGGTGGAAGCGGTCTCGCCCCAGTACAACGGCCAGATCAGCGGCCAGGTCAGGCCGCTCTCCGGCTGCGGGCCGCCGGTGACCGCGCTCTGCTCGTCGACGGCGTAGCGGCGCGGGTCGGTGGCGTACCACTGCACGGACGCCTTGGCGACGCCCTGCGTGGTGTACGTCCGGTCGGCCGCCAGCACCCGCTGGCTGACCCGTGCCCGCACGGCCAGGGTCTCGCCGTGCAGCCGCACCGCCAGCCAGCGCTCCGCGTCGCCGAGCAGCAGGGCCTGGCGCAGGACGCGCGTCACGGTGAGGGAGGAGGCGGTGTCGTCGGCCGCCGGTACGCTCCACACCGTGCCGCCGACCTTGCGGGGCTTGGCGTAGCGGGCGCCCGGCCAGGCGCCGTGCGCGGTGGGGTGGTCGGCGTCGGTGGTGTCGTAGTCGGGCAGGTCCTCCCAGCCGGTGAGCCCGTCACTGCCGATCTCGTACGGAGTGCCGGGGCCCATCAGCAGTCCGGCCCACTGCATCTGCCCGTCGCGGGTGATGAGTGAGCCGGGGGGAACGTCGTCGGTGTATGCGGTTGGGGTCAGGTCGGCCATGGGGCCTTCACCTCACTTCGTGGGGTGCGCGGGTGGGTGTCGGTGGCTGGTGCCGGCGGCGGCGGCGGGCGGGTGCCGGGCGTGCGTCGGCGTCGCGGGCGGCCGGTCACGCGCCGGCGTGCGCGGCGGCCAGGAACAGCAGGTCCGTCGCGGTGGCGTGGGCGCCGGCGCCGTGGCTCTCGTGGAACTCCTTGACCTGGTAGCGGTGTGGGGAGGCACCGGCGTTGGCGCCGCGCTGCCTGCGGGCCGCTGCCCGTCGCCGCTCCAGGTCGTCGAGGGCGTCGAGGGACAGGACCTTCCCGGCCCTGGGGGCGGCGCCGGGAACGGCGATCCCGCCCTGCGCGAGCATCGGGATCTTGCTGAGGTGCACGCCGAACTTCTTGCCGAGGAAGCTGAAGCTGAGCTTGTTCAGCCCGTCGATCACCCAGTTCGCGAAGGCGACCAGCCCCTGGAACGGGCCCTTGATCACTCCGGCGACGGTCTGCGCGCCGGTGGTGACGAACTCTCCCATCGCGCGCAGGGTGCCGGAGGTCGCCTCCTTGATCCGGGTGAACCCGCGGGGGATGTCCTGGGTGATCCACTCCACCACCGGCCGTACGGCGTCCTTGAGCCCGTGCCAGACCGCCGACACCTTGCCGCTCAGGGCGCGGGTGTCACCGGTGGCGAGGGCCTTGACGACGGCGAAGGCGGTGCCGATGAGGGCGCCGATGGTGGTGAGGGCCGTGGTGATCAGGGTGAGGTAGCCGGTGACGTAGGTGTGCACCGCGCCCGCGATGGCCTGGAGGAGGGGTGTGAGGACGGCCAGGTAGCCCTGCACGTACTGGAGGATCAGCTTGGCGAGCTGGTCGATGATGCGCTGCCCGGTCTCCGAGTTCACCGCGAGATCGATCAGCCGGCCGGCCACCGGCAGGAGCAGCCCGGTGACGAAGCCGACGGGGCTGGCACGGGTCAGGGCGTTGATGACGAGCAGCACGCCGGAACCTATGGTCATGGCGGTGCCGAAGGTGCTGAGGAGGGTGCCGAAGACACCGGAGGCGCTGATGAGCGCGCCGACGATGGCGAAGACGCCGCCCAGGGCGGTGGTGAGTCTGCTGAGGGATTTTCCGGTGCTCGTCGCCCTGTTGCCGACGGACTTGATCCCGGAGGTTGCTGTTGCTGCCGTCTGTCCCGTCCTCGCGACCGAACGGGCGGCGGATTCCGCGGCCGACTTCGCCCTGCCGACCACGGTGGCCCCCTGAGAGGCGGCCGAACCGACGCGGTCGACACCCGTTGCAGCCTGTTTGATCCGACCGGTCAGGGAGCGCAGGTCGGTGCCGGCCTGCTGAATCCTGGACTGGAATGGGCGCATTACCGGCGCGACGCCCGCCAACGGATCCTGGGCCGGACCTCCCGCTGGGACCGATGCGCTGCTCATCCGCGGGCCTTCGCGAGGAACATCAGCGCGTCGGCGGTGCGCTGCGGGCTGCTGGTCTCGGCGGCGTAGTAGTTCTCGATGTGCAGTGCGCTGCCGTCGCCACCGGAGATCCCGGCGTACGCCCGGCCGCGCGCAGCCGCCGCCTTGAGCAGCCGGTCGAGCTTGCTGAGCGGCAGTACGGCCTCGGCCTCACCGGCCTCGGCGAGGATCGCCGGGACACCGCCGGAGCGGGGCATGATGACACCGCCGGTGGCCAGCGCGGGGATCCTCGGCAGGCTGACGCCGAAGGACTTGCCCCCGACCATCGGGACCCAGCCCGGTATGGAGACGTGGATCCGGTTGAGGGCGCTGATCGCGGAGTTGATGATGCCGATGACGCCGTTGATCGGGCTCCGGACGGCGTTCTTGATGCCGTTGAAGGCGTTGCTTGCGATGCCCTTGAGGCCGCCCCAGACGCTGGACAGCTTGTTCTTGACGGCCTGGAAGGCGTTCGGGATCGCGGACCTGACCCAGTTGACGACCGGCGAGATGACGGCCTTGATGCCGTTCCACACGCTGGAGACGACCGTCTTGATCGCGTTCAGCGCGGTGCTGATGACCTTCTTCCAGGTGTTGACGTAGGTCTTGATGACCGTGGCGACCGCCTTGACGACGTTGGAGATCGCCGACTTGATCCCGTTCCAGACCGACTTGATCAACTTGGCGGCGTTCTGCATGATCGGCCCGATGGCCTTCATGACGGTGCTGATCACGGTCTTGATGACGTCGAATGCCTGCTTCATGACCTTCTGCATGGTCTTCGACTGCGTCGCCATGTCGATGACCTTCTGGATGAGCGGCGCCAGGAGCTGCATGAGCATGCCGAAGAAGTTGCCCTTCATCGACTTGTTCATCTTGTCCTGGCCCTTGGCCGCCTTGCTCGCCCCGGACTCGTACTTGCCGAGGTTGGTTCCGGCACTGGAGCCGGTCTTCCCGGCCTTGGCCAACGACTTCTCGGCCTGGTCGGACGCGGTTTTGAGCTTCTTGAGCTCGCCACCGGAGTTTTGGGCGGACGACTTGAGGTTCTTGAGCCCGGAATCTGCGGAGCGGGCCCTGTCACCGATTCCCTTGGCGGCCGTGGCGGCGGCATTCGCTCTTTGGTTAAAGGCGGCCAGCGATGTGGAGGACCGGTTCAAGGACTGTACGAGGGACATGTGAGCCTCCAGAATTCATGAGGAGCCGCGCCGGGCGAAGCCGAAGCAGGCTCACCCGAGAGCTTCCGTGAGGAGACGTACTCGCGTCTCCAGTATGACGACGCGGTCGGTCGCGCCCGCCAGGGCCGGCGAAGACTCGGAGTGCCGGACCGCTTGCCTGGTCGTGTTCGACCTCCTTTTCAACTGGGCGACGGTTTTCTCTAGATAGTTGAGACGCTTCTGGGCGTTCTTGACCTTTGTGGGGAGGCCCTCCTTTATCAAGCGATCGATTCGCTGCTGTTCGGATTCCTTCCAGAGGAATCCGCTCGCGCGGCGCACGATGTGCCATCTCGCTTCGAGTTTCTTTTCGAAGGCTGCCTGCAGTGAATAGAAAGTTGGGAGTGCCACGGCGAGGAGGCTGCCGATGCCGATGGTGGCCACGGAACCGAGGGCGAGACTGGCTATGGAGCCAGTCGGCCAGGCGATTCCGGTGAAGCCCGGATCCGCTTCGGGTTTCCAGAGCTTTGACGCAGACCGCTCGGTGACCCATTTCTGCGTTGCCACCACTTCTTCGCCGGTGCTGGAAGCGAGTGCGGCGGGCCGGATCTGGCTGCTGAGGACATAATTGCTGAGGGTTGCGGTGTCCGTCTTCTTGACCATGTCCTGCTGGAGGATTTTGACCTTGTCTTCCAAGGCTGCGATCCTTGCTGCGTCACTCAAGAGACTTACCTCCTTCGCTTGCGTATGGCATGATATGAAAATCCGGACGGAGGGTGGGTATGTCGGGTTTCTATCTGTTGGGCTACTTGGTGCCCGTGGCGGTTTTCATCCTGGGTGCATCGGGATATTTCAGGCGGTTTATCCTAAAGCGGCGTGGGGTGTGCGTAACAGGTGCCCGCGCCGGTGAGAGTTGGAATGCCGGAATCTACTCCCTGATCGTTCACTACAAGGATCAGGACGGCGATAAGCATCGCCTATCCGTTTCACCCGAGAATGTGCCGAAAGGCAGCAGCAGTAAAATCTCCGTGGTATACGACCCGAAGAAGCCGGATTCCGCGCTGTCTGAGTTTGAGCTGCGGAAGTCCGCCTGGAAGACCACGGACATGTTGTTCTGCTGTCTTGGCTTCGGCATCGCCGTTGGTTATACCGTGGCGGTTCTGACCATGAGGTGACCGGTTACGAGTGCGATCCGGCTGTGTTGACTGCTTGAGCTGGCTTTCCCCGGACTTCGCCCGGAGGGCGGCCTCGTGAATGATGCCTCGATACGGAACCGGGGGCGACTTGGCGATCACCGGGTGGCGAGCCGGCGGTCGGGCTACGGCCGGCTCCGGCGGGCCTCCGTCAGCGCGTCCGTCCAGCCCGCCGCGTAGGCCCGTGACTCCCGAGTGAGCAGTTCCTCGTGCAGCCGGTCCAGCAGGGCCTCGCGGTCGGGGGTCGGGGTGGGGAGGAGGTGGGCGAGGCGGGTGTACGCGTCGATCGGCTGGTGCGGGGAATTGCTCGTGCCTGTCGCCATGTCGGCCTGCTTTCCGGTCTGTCCGCTGGGCTGGTGGTGCAGGCGGCGCTCCTGGAGCGTTCGAAGCGTCGGTTCGAACTAGTGTACGAGTAATCTTGTGGTGCCGGTCCGTGTTTGTCGAGCAAGCTCCTCGACCTCGCGTTCCCGACCTGCGGTGATGCGGGATCCAGTGAAGGTTGTGTCAGATCCGTGGAGTAAGATCCGGCCGTTCTGCCGTTGGTCAGTAGAAAGGTGAATGACACGGCCTGGTAGGGAGCCTGAGGGCCTGTCATACGACGGTGGGCGGCGGCAGGGCAGCCGTCCTCGCGTGGGGGCGCGACGGGGCAGGGACGAGAGCAAGGCCAATGGGGTGGACGGGGACGCGAGCAACGCGCGGCAACGGCATGTGATCGACTGGCTTGAACAAGCCCCCGACCTGCCGCATCTCATCGCTCGTGTCTCCGAGCTGGTGCTCCGTCTCGGTTACGAGCCCGACGATCTCGTCATCATGCCGCGCGGCGAACTCGACCGACGGGAGATGGCCGCCTACAGCGCGGGCTGGGCCGACGTGGTTGACGAGCAGCTTCCGGCCGTCCGGCGGGCGTACGAGCAGCGGATCACCGCCGCCTACGCCCAGGGGCAGGAGGACGGCCGTACCGGCCGCCGGCCGCGTGCGTCGAGCCGGTCCGAGGGGGAGCGGCGATCCGATGGCGGTGGCGAGGTCATTCCCCTGCACTTCGTCCAACTGCTGCGCCCTCCGTCCGAATTGACGCGGGTAGAACGGCGTGGGGAGCGGGAGCGGTCCGTGGCGGACGGGACACCCCTGCCGACGCCCGTTTTCGGCCAGGCGGACCGAGGAGGACCGCAAGGACAACAGCAGGGACAGCACAGACAGCAGGGACAGCAGGGACAGCAGGGGCGCCAGGGACACCGGGGACACGAAGGAGAAGGAAGCGGGCAGGGGGGTGCCGGTGCCGGCGTCGTCCACGCCGCGTCCGAAGAAGTCGAAGGTGACTGGCAGGGCCGTGCCGCGGACGAGGGACCGCACGACGCGGACGCCGGACCCGGGCCCGGGTCCGACACCCTGCTGTCCGCCCGCGAGGTACGGGAGAGGCGTGCCGTGCCCGGCGCCGAGCGGCGCTCGGTCGTACGGCGCAACGGGCGGCCCAGCGTGCCTCCGCTGACCCGGCCGCAGGAGGCGGGCGCCAACGGACGGGACAGGGGACGCAGGACGGAGCCGCCGGACCGGCCGCCGCAGGAGCAGACCGGTCCGGCCGGTCACCGCAACGAAGAGCGGACCCGGCTCTCGGACAAGGCCAGGGCCCTCGCGGACGAGTTGGAGGGCCGGGCTCCCGACCGGCACCGGGACGAGTAGCCCGGTACGGCGGGGCCGTACCGCCCCCGCCGTACCGCGTGCTCCGCGCACCCGGAGGTGTCAGCGCGCTCAGCTGAAGAACCGGGCCAGTTGCGCCGCGGATGGCGCAGACCCGGAGCCGGACCCGGACCCGGCCGTGTCCGGGCCGGGGTGCGGTTCGGCGATCGGGGACCGAGCCGCCCCGGCGGTGGCCGCTTCGACAGCCCCGTCGGCGTCGTCGGCCTCGTCAGTCCCGTCGGCCTCGTCGCCGTACGACGGACGCGGCACCGGCGCCGGTGGCTCCGGCTGGTCGCCCTCCTCCGAGTTGACGCACGCGAACATCCAGTTCGCCGCCGCCAGATGGTCCACGGCGGCGGCCAGCAGATGGTCGGAGACCGACCAGTCGGCGGCCTCGCCGTGCAGTTCCCGGTTCAGGGCGCTGTCCCGCGGCAGGTGCTTGACCAGTACCGCGAGCCGTCGTGCGGACAGCATCTCGCGGTGCCAGTCGAGCAGGTCGATGCCGTAGTAGCGGAGCAGGTCCGCTTCGAGGGCCTCGGCGTGTTCGTCGACGAACCCGACGAGGCTCAGCCTTCCCCCAGGCCGAGCCCGGTCTCCTTGCCGTAGGCCTCCAGGATGGCGGCGATGTCCTGCATGGTGATCTCGTGCTGTTCGAAGCGGGCGAACTGCTGCTCGCCCAGGAGCAGCGCGAGCAGCCCGTCCACGTCGTTGTCGTCGAGCTTGCGCAGCGCCTTCGCGGTGGCGCGGCTCAGCTCCGTGGGCAGGGTGAAGCTCTCGTCGTCCAGCTCGAACGACCAGGTGCGGCCGAGGGCTTCGAGGCGCTGGGCGCGGGCTGCGTTGACGTCGAAACGGGCCATGGTGATGCGTACTCCTCATGAAGAAGGCAGTGATGAAGAAGGCAGTGCGGAAGGGGAGGGGAAGGGAAGGGAGGATTGGGAGGAAGCGGGGTGGGACAGGCGGGGCGCCTGTCCCACCCCGGCGGGTCAGGACGCGGCGGAACCGGCGTACGCGGCGTCCTTCATCACGAAGCTGGCCAGCGCCGAGCCGTCGGGACTGGCCATCGCGGTGAAGGTGACGCCGAGCTGGGCCGCGGCCTTGCGGGCCAGCTTGATGTCGTCCGCCGCCGTGACCTGGCCGCGCTTGATGCCGAAGCGGTAGGTGACGTCGGCGCCGTCGGCCGTCCGGTCCGTGAACTCCAGGCCGAGGGCGCGCGCGTCGGCGTACGGCCGGTCGGCGACGTCGTACTTGTAGACACCCGTCGGAGTGGTCAGCGCCTCCGCCGAACCGCCGCCCATGAAGAACGGCAGCGTGTCCTTGTTGAACTGCATCAGCGAGAACTTCAGGGTCAGGTCGCGGTCCGAGTACACGAAGTGCACCGGGCTGACGGCCTGCCACACGTCGACCGGCTCCAGCTTGTCCTTCTTGCTGAAGGTGACGCCGTCGCCGGAGGTGAAGCCCAGGTCCGTCCACTGCGCCCAGTCGGTGGCGGTGTCGGGGCCGAAGGTCGTCGGGATGTCGGTGTCGGCCTTGGCCACGTAGAGGCGGCCTACGCCGGCGATCCGGATCTCGGACGAGTTGGTTCCTGCCATGGTGGTGGTTCTCCTTGTGGTCGTTCGTGGTGTGTGTGGTGCGTGCGTGGTGCGTGCGTGGTGCCTGTGTGTGGTGCCTGTGCGTGGTGCGGTGGTGCTGCCGTACGCGGTGGCCCGGGTACGGCGAAGGCCCCGCCGGGGTGGCGGGGCCTTCGGTCTGTGGGAGCGGAGCGTGCGGCGTGGGACCCGCCGCTCGGGTGGGGCGGGCGCGACGCTCCGTGCGGTCGGCGGGTACGACGTGCGTACGGCCGTCAGTAGACGTCCACGAACACCTTGATCACGGTGACGTAGCGGTTGGCCGCGGAGTAGAGGTAGTCGGGCAGCCAGCGCGGGCCGTCCTGTTCCTCGACCTCCGTGATGAGGTTCGTGCCGTACCGGTTGCCCGCCGCGGAGAGCAGGATCTGGCGGGCGTCGTTGGCCAGGACGTGTGCGGCGTGCTTGGTCGGGCCGTACACCTCCAGCTCGATCAGCGGTTGGTCGACGTGGCGTTCGCCGACCCAGGCGCCGCCGCGCCGGTTGACGAACACGGCGGGGGCCGTGCCGTCGAAGCCCGGCGGCGCCTGGACGGTGACGAGCGCGCCGGAAAGCCTCGGATCGTCGTCCAGGATGTCGACGACCATGGCCTCGACGTCCGGGAACGTGCTCGGTGGGGTGGGTGTGGTCATGCCGGTCACCTCGTGGCAGCTTCGGGAGGGCGTGCAGGACGCGACGAGCCAGTGTGCGGCCGGCCTGCGGGCACAGCTCCGCCGCTGCACCAACTGTGACAGAGGATCGTGCGCGCACGCAACTAAAATCGCGGAGGAGTTCTGCGGAGTTCCGCCGAGAGGCGCGTCAGGAGGCCCGAACGGGCGTAAGTGCGAGGTGGGAGCGGGGAGCGGGGAGAGGGGAGCGGGGAGAGGGGAGCGGGGAGAGGGGAGCGGGCAGGGGGAGCGGGAGAGGGGGAGGGGCGGGGGGCCGTTTCGGGGTTTCGGGGTTTCAGGGGGGTGCTGGCCCCAGGGGTGCGGGGGTGGAGCCGGGCGCAGGGCGGCCGGAGTTCAGTCGGCGGTGTGCGACGACCCGGTGACCGCTTCCTCCGGTACCCGGGCGTCCTCGGCGGCGTGGTCGCCGGCCGGTTCACCGTTCGGCAGGAACTGCTCGACCACGCGGACGAACATCTCCCGCCGGTCGTCCGGCACCCCCAGCAGGTCGGCGACCTCCTCCAGGGTCGGGCGGCGGCCCAGATCCGCGCCGGACGCGGGGGAGGTCAAGTAATCGTGCGGCTCGGCCAGTTCCTCGGCCGTGAGCCGGCCGGAGCGGATGAGCATCTCGCGGACCGGTACCCCGAGCACCCGGGCGAGCCGGCGCGTGGTTTCCAGGTCCGGCATGCTCTGCCGCTGGAGCAGGCGGGTGACGGCGGCGCGATGCACCCCCGCCTCGTCGGCGAGGCGCGACTTGCCACCGCCGCGCGGGCTGTCGATGTCGTACCCGCGGTCGCGCACCAGGTCCTCGACCCAAGCGGCGAACGCGTCCAGATCCCGGCTGGTCATCTGAGTGCTCGCTTCCTTTGGAGGAGGGCAGTTTAGCTTGCTTGCGCGCACGGAATTATGCATGTCTCGTGGTATCTGTGCAAAAAATCGTCGCATTGAAGGGTGATTTGGTGTAAGGGGGCGGCGGCTGGGGGGTGTTGAGGGCTTCTCGCGTGACGTTTTGTTGCGAGCGCGCGCGCAATCTGAAAAAGTGAGCACCTGCGTCACACCTGTCCCACCGTGCGCGCCGCACGTCTCACCCCACCCGACCGAGAGGGAGGTCCCGTGTCCGTCACCGGCCCGTGCCCACCACCCCATCCGAGAACGACGGTCCAGCCGGGCCAGGTCACCCGTCCCCGCAGTGAGCCGCAGGTCCGGCCGTGTCCGGACCCCCCGGCCCGCTCGCACTCGCTCAATTCCCTTGACTCGCCGGCACCCTCACGCCCGCTCAACTCCCCGGACTCCCCGGACTCCCCGGACTCCCCGAGCGTTTCGGAGTCCCCGGGCCTCCCGGACTCCCCGGACCCCACCGAGCGCGCCGCCCTCTGGATCGCCCTGCTCGTCCGGCAGTTCCCCGAGCTGTCCGCCGAACTCGCCCCGGGCCGCGCCACCCCGGCCCACCGCCCGGCCGCCCCGCCCCCGCCCGCCCCGGCCGACCGCCTCCGCGAGGAACGCGCGGAGGCGCTGCTCCTCCAGCAACGGCACGGACTCGTCGCCCCCGGCCACAGCGCCGCCCCGCTGCGCCTGCACATCTCCGACGCCATCCGGGACATCACCGACGGCGTGGTCGAACTGGAGGAGGCGGTACGGGACCGGCTCGGGCTGCCGCGTGCGCGCCGCGCGTCCGTGCCCGAACGGCTGCGCCGGATCGCGGCCCTGCTCGGCGACGTGGCCGCCGATGCCGTACTCGCCGCGCACGTACGGGACGAGACCCGCCGGATGGCCCGCCGGTGCGCCCGTGCGCTGGGTGACACCGAGACCGTCGTACGGGTCTTCGGCCGCTGCCCCTGGTGCGACTCCGTCTCGCTGCGGGCCTTCCCGGACCGCGCCGCCGTCCTCTGCGTCAACCCCGGCTGCCGCTGCCCGGAGCCCGACTGCGGCTGCCACGACGACCCGGCCTACCGGCACACCTGGAGCGAGGGGGAGTGGAGCCGCCGGTGAGGACCGAGCAGCCGACGCTGATCCCCGGAGCCCTCGCCGCCCGGGAGGCCGGTGTCGCACCGGCCACCATTCGCAAATGGGTCCAGTTGGGCCACCTCAAGGCCGCCGGCAAGGCGGGCCGTGCGGCACTGTTCCGTCTGGAGGACGTCTTCGCGGCGGAGCGCGCCGCGGCCCGCCGCGCCCCGCGGTGATCTTCGACGGGTCGCAGGGGCCGTAGGGGTCGCAGGGGCCGTAGGGGTCGCAGGGGTCGCAGGGGTCGTAGGGGGCCGGGGCCGCTCGCGCCCATCCCTACGGCCTCGTCGGCTCTCCTCCTCGCCGGCTCTCGTCCCCGCCGGCTCGACTCTCCCCTCGTCGGCTCTCCTCCTCGCCGGCTCTCGTCCCCGCCCCTATCTTCCGGATCCGGCCCTTTACCGCACGGCCGCCCTGCTGTATAGGGGTCGTCCTCGTATTCGGTGGCAGCCGGAGCATTCGACGATGGTCGTTCCCCGTCGTACGGTGAAACGCCGGGCGACGATTACGGAACGGTCTGCGACGTGCGCGGATCACCGATTCGTAGATCATCTACGGGGTGGAGGCTTGACACGCCCGGCGCCGCGGTACGCGTGACGCGTATTTGTTTTGACCGCAGCGAAAGCGCTGGGTACGCTCAGACCTTGTGCCTGGGGTGTGCCCTGGCTCTCCTGCGTGCCTACAACCGCGTGGCGAGCCGACACCGGCCACCGTAATCTGCGCCCTTTCCGTCTTGCGGCGGGAGTCTGCGGGATTCGACACACCCGACCGCGTGGGTCGGAGATGTTCCAGGTTAGTAGTACCTATCGGCACACAGAAACCGGAGAAGTAGTGCCCACGATCCAGCAGCTGGTCCGCAAGGGCCGGCAGGACAAGGTCGAGAAGAACAAGACGCCCGCACTTGAGGGTTCTCCTCAGCGCCGTGGCGTCTGCACGCGTGTGTTCACGACCACCCCGAAGAAGCCGAACTCGGCCCTGCGTAAGGTCGCACGTGTGCGCCTGACCAGCGGGATCGAGGTCACCGCTTACATTCCGGGTGAGGGACACAACCTGCAGGAGCACTCCATCGTGCTCGTGCGCGGCGGCCGTGTGAAGGACCTGCCGGGTGTTCGGTACAAGATCATCCGTGGCTCCCTCGACACCCAGGGTGTCAAGAACCGCAAGCAGGCCCGCAGCCGTTACGGCGCCAAGAAGGAGAAGTAAGAATGCCTCGTAAGGGCCCCGCCCCGAAGCGTCCGGTCATCATCGACCCGGTCTACGGCTCCCCTCTGGTGACCTCCCTGATCAACAAGGTGCTGCTGAACGGCAAGCGCTCCACCGCCGAGCGCATCGTCTACGGCGCCATGGAGGGCCTGCGTGAGAAGACGGGCAACGACCCGATCATCACGCTGAAGCGCGCTCTTGAGAACATCAAGCCGACCCTTGAGGTCAAGTCCCGCCGTGTCGGTGGCGCCACCTACCAGGTCCCGATCGAGGTCAAGCCCGGCCGTGCCAACACCCTGGCGCTGCGCTGGCTGGTCGGTTACTCCCGCGCCCGGCGCGAGAAGACCATGACCGAGCGTCTGCTGAACGAGCTCCTCGACGCCTCCAACGGCCTCGGTGCCGCGGTGAAGAAGCGCGAGGACACGCACAAGATGGCCGAGTCCAACAAGGCCTTCGCGCACTACCGCTGGTAGTCGCTACCCCATCGAGAACCGAGAGAAGACTGAAGCCTCATGGCTACCACTTCGCTTGACCTGGCCAGGGTGCGCAACATCGGCATCATGGCCCACATCGACGCGGGCAAGACGACGACCACCGAGCGGATCCTGTTCTACACCGGTGTCTCGTACAAGATCGGTGAGGTCCACGACGGTGCTGCCACCATGGACTGGATGGAGCAGGAGCAGGAGCGTGGCATCACGATCACTTCTGCTGCCACCACCTGTCACTGGCCGCTGGAAGACGTCGACCACACCATCAACATCATCGACACCCCGGGTCACGTCGACTTCACGGTCGAGGTGGAGCGCTCTCTGCGCGTGCTCGACGGTGCGGTGACGGTGTTCGACGGCGTCGCCGGTGTTGAGCCGCAGTCCGAGACCGTGTGGCGTCAGGCGGACCGCTACGGCGTTCCGCGTATCTGCTTCGTGAACAAGCTCGACCGCACCGGTGCCGAGTTCCACCGCTGCGTCGACATGATCTCCGACCGTCTGGGCGCGCAGCCGCTGGTCATGCAGCTGCCGATCGGTGCCGAGGCCGACTTCAAGGGCGTCGTCGACCTGGTCACGATGAAGGCCCTGGTGTGGTCCGCCGAGGCGACCAAGGGCGAGATGTACGACACTGTCGACATCCCGGCCACGCACACCGAGGCCGCCGAGGAGTGGCGCGGCAAGCTCATCGAGGCCGTCGCCGAGAACGACGAAGAGATCATGGAGCTGTACCTGGAGGGCGAGGAGCCCTCCGTGGAGCAGCTGTACGCCGCGGTCCGTCGTATCACCATCGCGTCCGGCAAGAGCGAGGACATCACCGTCACCCCGGTGTTCTGCGGTACCGCGTTCAAGAACAAGGGCGTCCAGCCCCTGCTCGACGCGGTCGTGCGCTACCTCCCCTCCCCGCTCGACGTCGAGGCCATCGAGGGCCACGACGTGAAGAACCCGGAGGAGGTCGTCCGGCGCAAGCCGTCCGACGAGGAGCCGCTGTCCGCGCTGGCGTTCAAGATCATGAGCGACCCGCACCTCGGCAAGCTCACCTTCGTCCGCGTGTACTCCGGCCGTCTGGAGTCCGGCACCGCCGTGCTGAACTCCGTCAAGGGCCGCAAGGAGCGCATCGGCAAGATCTACCGCATGCACGCCAACAAGCGTGAGGAGATCGAGTCGGTGGGCGCCGGCGACATCGTCGCCGTGATGGGCCTGAAGCAGACCACCACCGGTGAGACGCTGTGCGACGACAAGCAGCCGGTGATCCTGGAGTCCATGGACTTCCCGGCGCCGGTCATCGAGGTCGCGATCGAGCCCAAGTCCAAGGGCGACCAGGAGAAGCTGGGTGTCGCCATCCAGCGCCTGGCCGAGGAGGACCCGTCCTTCCAGGTCCACACCAACGAGGAGACCGGCCAGACCGTCATCGGCGGTATGGGCGAGCTTCACCTTGAGGTCCTGGTCGACCGCATGAAGCGTGAGTTCAAGGTCGAGGCCAACGTCGGCAAGCCGCAGGTCGCGTACCGCGAGACGATCCGCCGGGCGGTCGAGAAGGTCGAGTACACCCACAAGAAGCAGACGGGTGGTACCGGCCAGTTCGCCCGCGTCATCATCGCGATCGAGCCGATCGAGAGCGGCGACGCGTCGTACGAGTTCGTGAACAAGGTGACCGGTGGCCGCGTGCCGAAGGAGTACATCCCTTCGGTGGACGCCGGTGCGCAGGAGGCCATGCAGTTCGGCATCCTCGCCGGTTACGAGATGACCGGCGTGCGCGTCACCCTGCTCGACGGTGCCTACCACGAGGTCGACTCCTCCGAGCTGGCGTTCAAGATCGCCGGTTCGCAGGCGTTCAAGGAGGCCGCTCGCCAGGCCAAGCCCGTCCTGCTGGAGCCGATGATGGCCGTCGAGGTCACCACGCCCGAGGACTACATGGGTGACGTCATCGGCGACATCAACTCCCGCCGTGGCCAGATCCAGGCCATGGAGGAGCGGGCCGGTGCCCGCGTCGTGAAGGGCCTCGTGCCCCTGTCGGAGATGTTCGGCTACGTCGGCGACCTCCGCAGCAAGACATCGGGTCGCGCGAGCTACTCGATGCAGTTCGACTCCTACGCCGAGGTTCCGCGGAACGTCGCCGAGGAGATCATCGCGAAGGCCAAGGGCGAGTAACACACCCCGTTCACACGCCGTAGGCTTGACTCCGGAGCCTCCAGGGCATTCCTCCGCAAACGCGGACGGAATGCCCCGGGTTCCGGGCCTTTACAGCAAAGATCACCTGGCGCCGATGAAGTAAGGCGTACAGAACCACTCCACAGGAGGACCCCAGTGGCGAAGGCGAAGTTCGAGCGGACTAAGCCGCACGTCAACATCGGCACCATCGGTCACATCGACCACGGTAAGACGACCCTCACGGCCGCCATTACCAAGGTGCTGCACGACAAGTACCCGGACCTGAACGAGGCCTCGGCCTTTGACCAGATCGACAAGGCTCCTGAGGAGCGTCAGCGCGGTATCACCATCTCCATCGCGCACGTCGAGTACCAGACGGAGGCGCGTCACTACGCCCACGTCGACTGCCCGGGTCACGCGGACTACATCAAGAACATGATCACCGGTGCCGCGCAGATGGACGGCGCGATCCTGGTGGTCGCCGCCACCGACGGCCCGATGCCGCAGACCAAGGAGCACGTGCTCCTGGCCCGCCAGGTCGGCGTTCCGTACATCGTCGTCGCCCTGAACAAGGCCGACATGGTGGACGACGAGGAGATCCTGGAGCTCGTCGAGCTTGAGGTTCGCGAGCTGCTCTCCGAGTACGAGTTCCCGGGCGACGACGTTCCGGTCGTCAAGGTCTCGGCTCTGAAGGCCCTCGAAGGCGACAAGGAGTGGGGCCAGTCGGTCCTGGACCTGATGGACGCCGTCGACAGCGCGATCCCGGAGCCGGAGCGCGACGTCGACAAGCCGTTCCTCATGCCGATCGAGGACGTCTTCACCATCACGGGCCGCGGTACGGTCGTCACCGGCCGTATCGAGCGTGGCATCCTCAAGGTCAACGAGACCGTCGACATCATCGGCATCAAGACCGAGAAGACCACCACCACGGTCACCGGCATCGAGATGTTCCGCAAGCTGCTCGACGAGGGCCAGGCCGGTGAGAACGTCGGTCTGCTGCTCCGTGGTATCAAGCGCGAGGACGTCGAGCGCGGCCAGGTCATCATCAAGCCGGGCTCGGTCACCCCGCACACCGAGTTCGAGGCGCAGGCGTACATCCTGTCCAAGGACGAGGGTGGCCGTCACACGCCGTTCTTCAACAACTACCGTCCGCAGTTCTACTTCCGTACGACGGACGTGACCGGCGTCGTGACCCTCCCCGAGGGCACCGAGATGGTCATGCCGGGTGACAACACCGAGATGAAGGTGGAGCTCATCCAGCCCATCGCCATGGAAGAGGGCCTGAAGTTCGCCATCCGTGAGGGTGGTCGCACGGTGGGCGCCGGCCAGGTCACCAAGATCAACAAGTGATCTCGGACCGGTCCGGGTCCCCGACCCGGTAGGTCTTGGCACCGGTAGGTCTCTGAGAGGCCCGTACGACCTCGGTCGTACGGGCCTCTCGGCGTCCGCCGTCCCGTGCCGCGGTTCTGCCACCCGCCGGCGGGCGTCACCCGGGTGGTGCCGCCCGCCAGGCGGTGTCACGTGCGGGTGCCGCGGGTGTCCTCCGTCCTCACCGCGTCGTTGACCTTCTTCGCCAGGTCGTCGTCGAGCTTCGTGAACTCGCGCACCACCGCGTCCGACATGTCGGCGAGCGCGTCCAACTGCTGGGTGATGTCCTCGCGGCCGTCCTCCCAGTTCGACTCGAAGTCGTCGAGGGCGTCGTTGACCCTGCCGTCGCCGATGTCGTCCCGGTAGGACTCGAAAAGCTTCTTGGTGTGGTCGAGACGGGTCTTGATCGAGCGCAGCCGCCGACCGTAGTCCTCCAGCTCGGTCAGCGGGAGCGAGAGGTCGCTCTTGCCGTCGCCCATGGGTCCCTCCCCCGCTCTCATGGCCTGGCCCGTAGTCTGAGCCGCACCGTACAACAGCATGCTGCCTGGACAAGTGACCGACGAAACGGGGGATACGACAGCCGTGGCCCGCTACATGGAGGCGCTCACCGTCGAGCGCGGCGGCTTCCGCATCAAGGTGCCGGAGTCGTGGTGGGAGTTCGACGTACGCCCGGAGTCCCGTGACGACTCGATCCGGCGCATGGTGAACGAGCGGGTGGCGCTCCACCCGGAACTGGCCCCGTACCGCGACACGTACACCGGCTTCCTGCGAAAGGCCGCGGCCGACGCCTGGAAGTCCGGTGCGCTGTACTGCGGTTGCATGGCCGAGAGCTTCGGCGGCGACACCCCCGTCACCGGCTCGGTCACCGTCTCCCTCGTCGGCGGACGCACGAGCGAGGGCGAGCCGCTGCCCACCGACCCCGCGGCCATCGCCTCCCAGCTCGCCGTCAAGGAGGCCAGGAAGCCGGGGGACTCCTGGCGGAAGGTGACGACCGTCGAGATACCCGGGGTCGGTCCGGCCGCCCGTACCCATGGCGTCGAGGACATCCCGGTCCCGGACGACAGTCTGGGCCGCACCGTCCGGGCCGTGCTGATGCAGACGTACATTCCGGTCCCGGGACAGGAGGGCAAGGTCGCCCTGGTCGCCGGCAGCAGCCAGGTCCTCGACCTGGCCGACTCCTTCTTCGACATCTTCGACGCGATCACGTCGACGTTCCGCTTCACGGACTGACGGGGGCCTTCCCGACGGAACCGGACTCCGCCGTCGGGACGGGACTCTGGACGAGATGCGGATCGGGACGCGGGATCGGGACGCGGGATCGGGACGCGGATCGGGACGCGGAACGGGCCCGGACGCATCGGAGAGTGCGTCCGGGCCCTTCCCCCTGGGAGGCGATGGCTCAGCGGGTCGGCGTCCTGTTCAGACCTGCTCCCACAGCGCCGGTACGTTCGGGGGCTCCCAGCCCGGCTGGGCCTGGTGGCCCTGGAGGCAGCGGTAGGTGGCACTGCCGTACGTCACCGTGTCACCCGGCTGGTAGACGGTGCCCACCGCCCAGGTGCCGCCCGGGTCTCCGGGGTCGCCCGGGTCGCCCGGATCCCCGGGGCCGCTCGTGGTCGTCCTCAGGGTGAGGCCGTACGACTGGAGGATCGGGTTGATCGGCTGGAAGAACGTCGTCCCGCCGCTGGTGCAGTCGCCCGAGCCGCCGGAGGTGACGCCCTGCGCCTGGCTGCCGGAGATGAAGGAGCCGCCCGAGTCGCCCGGCTCGGCGCACACCGAGGTGCGGGTGACCCCGGAGACGGTGCCCTCCTGGTAGGTCACGCTGGTGTTCAACTGCTGGACCGTGCCGCAGTGCCAGCCCGTCGTGGAGCCGGAGCGGCACACGGACGCGCCGACCGTCGCCACGGTGGACCCGGCGACCTGGGCGCTGGAGCCGTTGACGTTCGGGGTCGCCGTCCAGTTGGAGTTCGTGGCCACCCACGACATGTCGTTGCCGGGGAAGACCGACGCCTGGAAGGTGCCCTGCGCCACCTGGTTGGCACCGGTGGTGCTGCTGCCCGCCCGGCCGCAGTGGCCCGCGGAGGCGAAGCCCTGCTGGGTGCCGCGGGTGACCGGGAAGCCGATGGAACAGCGGGTGCTGCCGTTGATGTAGTACGCGTCGCCGCCCCGCAGGTCGTACAGCGGACGGGGTCGCTCGGCCGACTTCACGACCCGGGCCAGGGACCCGTCCACTCCGGCGGCCGTCAGCAGCGCCCGTCCGGCCTCAGGGCGTACGGCCTGCACCACGAGGGAGTTGGTGCGGACGTCGACGTACCAGACCGGGGTGTCGGTGGTGGCGCGGTGGGCCGCCGCGCGGTCGAGCCGCGCCTTCGCGGCGTCCAGCGCGGTGAGGGAGTGGCCCACGACGACCGCGTCGGCGCCCCGCGCCTCGATCGCCGGTACGTCCGCGGCGTCCGTCGTCGCCACGGTCAGCGCGGCCGACTCCGGGCCGCGCACCCAGGCGCCCGCGAAGCCCGCGCCCAGCGCGGCCCGCAGTCGTCCAGCGGTGGCGCCCGCCTCCGCCTCGTTGACCAGGCGGCGCTCGGCCTGGTCGTGGTCGAGGCCGAGGTCCCGCTGCATGGCGTGGATGAGTGCGGGCGGGGCCTCGGCGGTTCGGAGGGCCGCGGCGGCGGTGGTCGCGGCGGCGTCGGAACGGGCGCCCGCCTGGCCCGGGTGCGCGCTCGCGGAGCCGCTGAGCCCGGCCACGAGCAGGGCACCCGTGGCCACGGCGGCGGCGCACGCGGCTCTGGCATGTCGTTGGAGCATGGGGAGGTCTCCTCGGATTCGGTGGGGGGAGCTGCCGAAACCGTAGGAGCGTCAACTGGTCTTCATAAGACATCAGTTGACCCCCTGCCCGGGTGTTATGGAACGCAGTGGGTCTGTCGGGGGAACGGGTTGGGGCTGGGGCTGGGTGCCTGGGCCGAGGGCTCGCTTGCCGTACGGACGGTGGGGGGTGGAGGCGCCGCGGGTCGCGGTCGCGGTCGCGGTCGCGGTCGCGGCCGGGGACCGGAGACGCGGGATCGGGCGAACGGCGGCGGGCCTCGGTCAGTCGGCGGGCGCCGCCCCGTGCGCCGCCAGCCAGTGGGCGTAACTGTCGCTGCGCGCGGCCGTGCCCGCGTGGGCGCTGCGGGCCTGCGCCAGGACGGTGGCGGCCGTGTCCGGCTGCTGGGCCGTCGGATGCCAGCCCAGCAGGTGCCGCCAGACGAGGGGTGTGCCGGTGAGCGGCCGGGTGGTGAGGCCGGGCGTGGACGGGAACGTGGCCCGGCACAGCCCGACCGCCCGCCCCACCTGCACCAGATGGACGCAGGACGCGGTGTCCGTCTCGTACATGCGGCGCGGGCTGAACCCGGCCCGCGCGCAGGCCGCGGTGAAGCAGTCGGCGAAGCAGCCGTCACCGGGTACGCAGGCCCACTCCTCGCCCGCCAGCGCGGCCAGGTCGATCTCCGGGCCGCGGGCCAGCGGATGGCCGTCGGCGAGCATGACGAACACCGGGTCGACGGCGATCTCCCGCCACACCAGGTGGGCGGCGCCGGGCGGCGCGGCCGAGCCGCAGGTGCCGGCGAGGGCGAAGTCCAGTCGGCCCTCCGCCAGTTGTTCGGCCAGCTCCCGCTCGGACCAGGAGGCGCAGGTGGTCACCGCCGCGTCGGGTGCCGCGTCCGCCAGCCGGTCCACCAGCGCGCCCAGCAGGGGGCCGTGGGTGCCCCCGAGCCGTAACCGCTGCGAGGTGCGCCGGGTACGGGCGAACCGGGCCGCCTCCCGCTGGAGTTCGCTCACCGCGGGCAGCACGACCCGGGTGCGTTCCAGTACCAGTTCGCCCAGCGCGGTCGCCCGCACGCCGTGCTGGCCGCGTTCGAACAGGGCGCCGCCCAGGGCCCGTTCGATCCGTCTGAGCTGGGCGCTCAGCGCCGGTTGCGCGAGCCCGAGCAGCGTCGCCGCCCGGGTGAGGCTGCCCGCGTCGGCGATCGTCCGAATGGTCCGCAGATGCCGCAACTCCAGGTCCATGAAGGGAGCTTGCGGCGCGGGCAGGACGGGGGCAAGGGGTTGGTGGGGACCAATGGCGCGGTGACGCGGGCGAACGGCGCGGGACCGAGGGGCCAGTACGGGCCAGTACGGGCCAGTACGGGCCAGGGGCGGTGAGGTGCCGTTCCCGCGGGCGTACGGACATGGCATGGTGGCCCCTCGCCCAATTGGTCTGCACCTGTGCCCGGCTCCTGCACATGACCTCCAGTGGTCCGCACCTGTGCAATGACCTCCTGTGGTCCGTACCTCTCGCGAAGGGTGAGCCGATGCGCAGCACCACCGTCTTACCGGGTACGCCCTGTCTCCCGCCCGCCGCCGGGGACGTGCCCCTGCACCGGCTGGAGGTCTCCGGGCCGGGGGCCGTGCCGTTCGCCGTCGGCACCTTCGAGGCGGTGGGGCCGCTGGCGCGGGCGAGCCGGCCGCACCGGCACACCTTCTACGAGATCGTCCACGTGACCGCGGGCACGGGCGCCCATGTCGTCGACCTCGCCCGCTGGCCGTTGCGACCGCCGCACCTCGCCGTGATCCGGCCGGGCCAGGTGCACCACTGGGAGCCGGGCGGCCAGGGCCCCGACGGCACGCTCGCCCTGTTCACCGAGGACTTCCTGCTGGACCATCCCGGCGACCGCGAGACGTTGCGGCGGCTGGGGGAGCGGTGCTGGTTCGCGCTGGACGCCGAGGCCGACGCGTGGACCGGACGGCTGATGGCCGAACTGGTCGCCGAGTACCGGCAGCGGGCCCCTGGGCACGAGAGCGTCCTGCGCTCCCTGCTGCACGTCCTGGTCGTCCGGGCGGCCCGGCTGCCGGGGCCCGGACGGCCCGGCGCGGCGACGGAGTTCTGCGACGCGGCGCCCGCGGGGGCTGCGGGGGCTGCGGGGAACGGCTGCCGGCCGCCGGGCGACCGGCGCGGCGGCGGGTGGCCGTCCGCCGGCGGGCGGGTGCCTGCCGGGGATCGGGCATCCGTCGGGGAACGTACGACTGCGGGGGCGCGGCCGTCCGGCGGGCGGGTGCCTGCTGCGGATCGGGCACTCGTCGGCGACCGAACGACTGCCGGGAACCGGGCACAGGCCAGCGATCGGGCAACCGTCGAGGGCCGCGCGCCCGTCGCGGAGCGCGCGCCCGTCGCGGAGCGCGCGCCCGTCGCCGAGCGGGCGCCCGTCGGGGACCGGGTGGTGGCGGTGGCCGAGGCGTTCGCGTCGCTCGTCGCGGGGCGGGAGGCGGTCGGCCGGACGGTGGGGGAGTGCGCCGCCCGGCTCGGTGTCACGCCCGGCTACCTCACCCAGGCGGTACGTGCCGCCACCGGCCGCAGCCCCGGCCGGCTGCTGATCGAGGCACGCGCCTACCAGGCCCAACAACTGCTGGCCCACACACAGTTGTCCGTACGGCAGATCGCCGCGCGCACCGGATTCGCCGACCCCGCCTACTTCTGCCGCTTCTTCCGGCGGGAGACCGGCATCAGCCCCGGCACCTTCCGAAAACACCACAGCCGCCATCACCAGTCCATCGAAGCCCCGGGGAGCCACGCCTAGGTTCTTTTCCGATCCGACGCCCCCCACAAGGAGCAGGCATGGACAGCGAGAAGAACTCCCCGAACCATCCGGACTCCCTGAACCTCCCGGACTCCGCGAACCTCCCGGACTCCGCGCGGTCTCCGCAGCCCGCGGAGCCCGGAACCCCTCGCCTCATCCGCCGCAAGACGGTCCTGCGTGCGGCGCTCGCGGCCACCGCCGCCGTCCCCTTGGTCCTGGCCGGTGCCCCGGCGCTCGCCCGCACCCTCGCCGCCTCCGGCAAGGCGCCCGAACTCACCCCGTCGTGCGACGACGGCGACGACCCCACGCCGGAGCAGATCGAGGGCCCGTACTTCAAGCCCAATTCGCCGCAGCGCAGCAGCCTCCTGGAACCGGGCATGCCCGGCACCCCGCTGACCGTCACGGGTTATGTCTTCGGCCGCGCGTGCCTCCCGATCAGCGGCGTCCTGCTGGACTTCTGGCAGGCCGACACCAACGGCGCCTACGACAACACCGGGTTCCGCCTGCGCGGCCACCAGTTCACGAACGCCCAGGGCGCCTTCACCCTGACCACGATCGTCCCCGGCCTCTACCCCGGCCGCACCCGGCATCTCCACGTCAAGCTACAGGCACCCGGCCGCCCGATCCTCACGACCCAGCTGTACTTCCCGAACGAGCCGCGCAACGCCACCGACACGATCTTCGACCCGCGCCTGCTGATGACGGTGCGGGACGCGGGCGGCGGCCGGGAGGCGTCGTTCGACTTCGTCCTGGACGTACCCCAGGACCCGGGGCAGCCGCCGACCACCCCGCCCCCGTCCGGCACCTGGGCGGTGGGCACCGCGTACCGGGCCGGCGACCAGGTCACGTACGCGGGCCGCGCCTACATATGCCAACAGCCGCACACGGCCCAGCCCGGCTGGGAGCCCCCGAACGTGCCCGCCCTCTGGCTGCCGGCCTGAGGCACCGCAGTACAGCGGCGGCGCCGCGGAACGCCCGTCGGACGTCCGCGGCGCCGCGCCTTCGTCTCGGATTTCCTCGGAGATGTACGACTTGTAGAAGGAGAGGTCCACGGCCACCAGCTGCCTCCAGAGTTCCGCGGCCGGGTGCTTGCCCATGCCTTGTGCGATGAGTTCGATGGTCGGGCTCCGTCAGCCTGTTGATGCCGGAGGACCCCGCGAGCGATCCCTTCTCCGCAGAGGTGCTGAAGGACTTCGCCGAGTCGTTCGACGGTGTTGCATAAAGGTATTACAGAGGCCGGCAACCGGGCGTCCGAGCGACGGCGCGCGGACGCCGCTGCCGCGCCGAGGTCCGCCGCCGTAGCCGGGCTTCCTGTCGTACGCCTGTTCCTTGTAGGTTCGCGCGTGCACGGGCTGTTGAGGATGCTGGCGTGACGGGGGTTGCGGGATGGTGGGGCATCGGCCTGCGGACTGGCATCCGCTGGAACTGGACAAGGATCCGACTCCGGGTGATCCGCAGCGCGTGCGTTCTCTGGCGAAGCAGCTGCACGACTTCGCGGACGACGTCTCCGACGCGTTGCGCCTGGTCAAGGGGATGGCGGGCGAGGACACGCTCCTGGAGTGGGCGGGCAAGTCCGCGGAGGCGTTCAAGGAGCAGTTCGGCGGGGTTCCGAAGGACCTGAAGAAGCTGAGGACGTCGTACGAGATGTGCGGCGACGCCCTTGCGGACTACTGGCCGAAACTGGAGCGCGCGCAGGCGCTGGCGGACCGGGCGCTGGCGAAGGCGAAGGAGGCCCAGGACGACCTTTCCTCGGCCAAGTCGCGTCTGTCCTCGGCCGATTCGTGGGTGACGCGTGCCAACAAGGAGGCCGACAAGTACAAGGACGATCCGACCGGCAGTGAGTCGGACGCCGGCAAGCCGGACGAGGCGAAGGTGCGTGCGGCGACCCGGGATGCGCAGAACGCGAAGTCGGCGCATGACACGGCCCAGTCGGACGTCACGGCTGCGCGGAGTGCGTTGGACGCGGCGAAGAAGATGGCCGAGGACGCGCGGAAGATGCGTGACGAGGCGGCCCGTGAGGCGAAGTCGAAGATCGATGAGGCGTCGGACGCGGGGATCCAGAACCGTAAGTGGTGGCAGGACATCGGCCACTGGTTCGAGAACAACTGGGACTCGATCGTCGCGGTCTGCAAGGTGGTCGTGACGGTCGTCGGGATCGTCGCGATGATCATCGGCGGGCCGATCCTGGGTGCGATCGTGCTGGTGGCGGCACTCGTCGTGCTCGCCGACACGCTCTACAAGTACTCGAAAGGCCAGGCGTCCCTGTGGGACGTGGCCTTCGCGGCACTGGACTGCATACCCGGTATGAAGGGCATGACCACGCTCGGCGGACTGGCCAAGGGGCTGAAAGGTCTCAAGAGCCTGAAGGGCATGGCGGCAGGGCTGCGCGGTCTGGGCAAAGCAGGTCTCGCCTCCCTCAGGGGCGGCGCGGGGGACCTGGCGAAGAGGGCCAAGGCGCTTGCGGGGCGATGCCCGGGGGGTGACCCCATCGACATGGTCACCGGAGAGATGCTCATGTACGACACGGACATCGAGCTGCCTGGTGTGCTGTCACTGGCTCTCAGACGTACGCACATCTCCACGTACCGGGAAGGACGCTGGTTCGGCAGGTCGTGGGCGTCCACGCTCGACGAGCGGGTCGAACTGGACGACCAGGGCGTCCTGTTCGCCGCGGAAGACGGGATGATCCTGGCCTATCCGGTGCCCCGCCCGGGACAGCCGACGCTGTCCGTCGAAGGCCCGAGATGGCCTCTGGAGTGGGACGGCCCCGAGAGCGGCGCCCTGCGCATATACGATCCGGCTCTCGGCGTCACCCGCCATTTCTCGGTGGTGGACGATCCGCTTCCGGGCATGCCGTACATGCTGGTGCTCTCCGCGATGACCGACCGCAATGACAACCGCGTCGATTTCGACCGGCTGCCCGACGGAACCCCGACCGCTGTGCGTCACTCCGGCGGATATCACGTGGTGGTCGAGACGACGGACGGTCTGGTGACCGGTCTGGATCTGCGTGGCGGCAGGGATGACGGGAGTTCGCAGCCGCTCCTCCGCTACGGCTATTCGTCCGACCGCGATCTCACGGACATCCGGAACTCCTCCGGCGTCCCCTTCCGGCTCAGCTACGACGACCGGGCCCGCATCACCTCCTGGACCGATCGCAACGGCAACTGGTACCGGTTCACCTACGACGAGGAGGACCGCTGCATCGAAGGACGGGGCGCCGGAGGCTTCCTCGACTGCGTCATCTCGTACGACCCGGCGCGACGCACGACGACCTACACGAACTCCTTCGGGCACAGCACGCGATACCACTATGACGAACTCCTGCACCTGGTCCGGGTGACCGATGCGGCCGGCCGCAGCGAATCGCTGGAGTGGGACCGCTACGGGCGCCTGCTCACGCAGATCGACCCGGTCGGAAGGGAGACCTCGTACGCCTACGACCAGGAAGGCAATGTCACAGCCGTCATCGGGCCGGACGGCCGCCGGGCGACCGCTGAGTACAACGCGTTCCACCTGCCCGTCGTGACGGTGGGAGTGGACGGCGCGGTGCGCACGTACACCTATGACGAGCGCGGCAACCGAACGTCCGTGAACGAACCGGGGGAAGCGGTGACGCGGTTCACCTACGGCCCCAGCGGTGACCTCACCGGAGTGAGGGACGCCGTGGGCTCGGCCGTCGCCTTCGCGACGAACGCGGCGGGGCTGCCCGTGAGGGTGACCGGCCCGAGTGGCGCGGTCGTGGAGTACACGCGGGACGCGTTCGGACGGGTCAGCTCCGTGGTGGACCCGCTGGGCGGTGTGACCCGCATGGCATGGACCGTCGAGGGCAAGCCCAGGGAACGGACCGCGGCCGACGGGAGCCTCGCCACCTGGAGTTGGGACGCGGAGGGAAACCTTCTCTCCCACACGGATGCGGCAGGTACGACCACGGTCTCGCGGTATTCGCACTTCGATCTCCTCGTGAGCCGGACCCATCCCGGAGGAGACGGCCTTCGGTTCGATTACGACACGGAGTTGCGGCTCACCGCTGTCACCAATGAGCGGGGACTCACCTGGCAGTACACCTATGACGAGGTCGGCCGTCTGATGGCCGAGGAGGACTTCGACGGCCGACGGCTGCGCTATGTCCACGACGAGGTGGGACGGCTCGTGAGACAGGTGAACGGAGCCGGTGAAGAGATCGCATACGTACGCGACCTCAACGGGAACGTCGTGCGAAAACAGACCGGCGACTCGATCACGGTGTTCCGCTACGACGACGCCGGGCTGCTCAAGGACGTACGGTCGCCCGACGCGGACCTCTCGTTCGAGCATGACGCGTACGGGCGGGTCACGTCCGAGACGGTCAACGGGCGTACCAGCAGGTTCACGTACGACCGCATGGGCCGTCGGCTCAGCCGGATCACTCCGTCGGGGGCGCGGAGCGTCTTCTCGTACGGCGCGGACGGCCTCCCACTGGAAGTGCACGCCTTCGGCCACGACCTGCACTTCGCTCACGACACGGCCGGCAGGCAGACGGAGATCCGGCTCGACGGCGCACTGTCGTTGCTCCAGACATGGGACGCGCTGCACCGGCTACGCCGCCAGACGGTGACTGCGGCGCACGGCGGCGCGCAACAGGACGGGGCCGGGGAGACGGCGCTCGACCGCGAGTACCTCCACGCGCCCGCGGGTCTGGTGGAGACGGTGGAGGCAGGGGGCCGTAGGAGCAGCTACACACTGAACGTGGCGGGCCGGGTGACCGCGGTCCGTGCGGATTCCTGGAGCGAGAGCTACGCGTACGATTCCTCCGGAAACCTGGCCTCCGCGCACGGCTCGCGAACCGGGCTCGCCGACGAACCGCCGCAGCGGTTCACCTACGAGGGCAACCGGCTCATCAGGACCGGCCGGATCACCTACTCCTACGATGCCCAGGGCAGAGTGGTCAGGAGGACCGCGGCCACCCTCTCCGGCCGGCGCAGGACCTGGACGTACACGTGGGACGCGGACGACCGGATGACCGGTCTCGTGACGCCCGGCGGCACGATCTGGCGCTACTCCTACGATCCGCTCGGGCGCCGGATCAGCAAGGAGCGGCTGGACGCGTCGGGCGCCGTCGAAGAGGCCGTCTTCTTCGTGTGGGACGGAAATCGCCTGGCGGAGGAAATACGGCACACCGGCGCCGAGCGGGCGAGTATCACCTGGGAGTATTCACCCGACAGCCATCGGCCAGTGGCCCAGAGCCGGCGCGAATGGCTTCGAGATGCTCCCCAGGAAGAGGTGGACCGACGGTTCCGGCTCATCGTCGGTGATCTGGCCGGAAGCCCGACCGAACTGGTTTCCCCCCAAGGGGAGGTTACCTGGAAGAGCAGATCCCTGCTGTGGGGCGAGCAGCTGGATCCAGAAAGTCGTTCGGAAGAATGCCGGCTACGTTTCCCAGGGCAGTATTTCGATGACGAGAGCGGCCTCCACTACAACTACTTCCGCTATTACGACCCGCGGACGTCCCGCTATCTCTCGCCCGACCCGCTCGGGCTGCTGGCCGGAGCCGATCACTACGCGTATGTCGTCAACCCGCTCGACTGGTCCGACCCGCTGGGCCTTCAGTCCTGCCCGACCTTCAAGGGGCTCGCCTGGCTGACCGACAAACTGCTGAAGCGTCCTTCGTTCAGATATCAGCGCCTCGTCTCCGGCACGGACTACGAGCAGATATGGAAGCTCGCCGACGGTCGTGAAGTGCACGTGGACGGCGGACCGGCCCATGGCTGGATCATGGAAGCAAAATTCACCGGAGGAAAGGAGAAGGAGTGGGCCAAGTCTGCCTACAATCCTGAGAGTGAATTCTACAGCGAGGAAAAGATAACCAGTCAGGCGGGCAAACTCCTGGATCTCAATGACGGACTCGGGGGTAAGGGAGTTCGCTACGCCATTTCAAACGAATCGGGTGCCGCTCACTTCCGCGAGGTGCTCGGAAAACATTTCCCGGACGCGATTGCGAATGGTACACTCGCGGTCTTTCACGTGCCGGGCAACGGGATGAGCGGAATGAGTAAATGGTTGACGTAACCGCCGAACTGGGTCAGCTGTCCGATCTCGACGAACTCACCGGCCCGGCCGTGGAAGCGGTCCTGACCGGGGCGGGGTGGGACGGCGAGCGCAGGAACCCGGCCAAGGCGTGGGCCACCACGTGGCGACGCGCGGGCGCCAGCGCCTGGGTGCAGGGCGCCGGGCCGGTCGAAGTGCAGTTCACCCTCTGGTACCGCGAGGTCGAGGACGAGCGGCCGGACCCCGAGACGTACATCGAGAACCTGTACGACGCTGCCGTCGCCGAGCTCCCGTCGGTGGTCTCGCGGTTGGAGTCCGGCGCGTTGGGAGCACGCCTCCAGGGATCCGGCGAGGACCTGACGGACGGCGAGGACTACATCGAACACACGGCGTGGACGATCTCGGGCAAGGTGCTGCTGGCCGGCGTCAAGCAGAGCGACACCGATGCACCGGTGCAACTCGTCGTCGTGCTGCGTGAACACGCCAAGGACGAGGACGACGGGGAGAACGAGTGGCTCTGAGGCATCCGCCGGGTGGCCCCGCCCCCTGTTTGACCCCCACCACCCCCGGGGTACCCTCTACCGCCCGATTGGCCAGCCCCCCGCCGCCTGTGGCAGACTGTCCGAGTTGCTCGGTCGAGTGTTGATGCTGCGCGCCTCCCGCCGGGAGGACCGGAAGCGAGTCCCACAGTACTCGTCAACCCCATGTGGGTTGGACGTACGGGAATCTTCCGGGAAGTGTCGGCGCGGCACCGACCAGGCGCCCGGTGGGCCTTCCGTCCCCGGTCTGCGGTTCCGGTAGGGCCGTGTGCATTCCCCGCAGGGATGTTCGAACAAGGGGCATCTGTGTCAGCGGGGCTGCGACACGCCCGACCGCGTGGGTCGGAGAGGGGCAAGGGGACGCCGGGTTCCAGAGCGTGAGAAGAGACAGGACTACTGAGTAGCCATGGCGGGACAGAAGATCCGCATCCGGCTCAAGGCCTACGACCACGAGGTCATCGACTCCTCGGCGAAGAAGATCGTCGAGACGGTGACCCGTACTGGTGCGTCGGTCGCGGGCCCGGTGCCGCTGCCCACTGAGAAGAACGTGTACTGCGTCATCAAGTCGCCGCACAAGTACAAGGACTCGCGCGAGCACTTCGAGATGCGCACGCACAAGCGCCTGATCGACATCCTCGACCCGACCCCCAAGACCGTTGACTCTCTGATGCGACTCGACCTCCCGGCCGGTGTCGACATCGAGATCAAGCTCTGAGGCCGGTGATCTGAGAATGGCTAAGCAGATCAAGGGCATCCTGGGCGAGAAGCTCGGCATGACGCAGGTGTGGGACGAGAACAACCGTGTCGTCCCGGTCACCGTCGTCAAGGCCGGACCCAATGTCGTGACCCAGGTCCGTACCAATGACGCCGACGGCTACGAGTCCGTCCAGCTCGCCTTCGGCGAGATCGACCCGCGCAAGGTGAACAAGCCCCTCAAGGGTCACTTCGCCAAGGCCGACGTCACCCCGCGTCGTCACCTCGTCGAGATCCGCACGGCGGACGCCTCCGAGTACACGCTGGGCCAGGAAGTCACCGCCGAGGTGTTCGAGGCCGGCGTCAAGGTCGACGTCACCGGCAAGAGCAAGGGCAAGGGCTTCGCCGGCGTCATGAAGCGCCACAACTTCCGTGGCCTCGGCGCCGGGCACGGTACCCAGCGCAAGCACCGCTCGCCCGGTTCCATCGGTGGCTGCGCCACCCCCGGCCGTGTGTTCAAGGGCCTGCGCATGGCGGGCCGCATGGGCAACGAGCGGGTCACCACCCAGAACCTGACCGTCCACGCCGTTGACGCGGAGAAGGGTCTGCTGCTCATCAAGGGCGCGGTTCCCGGTCCGAACGGCGGCCTCGTCCTGGTCCGCACCGCGGCCAAGGGGGCCTGAGGTTAACCATGAGCACCCCGATGAACATTGACATCCTTTCGCCGGCGGGCGAGAAGGCCGGCTCCGTCGAGCTCCCCGCGGAGATCTTCGACGTCGAGAAGGTCAGCATCCCGCTGATCCACCAGGTCGTCGTCGCGCAGTTGGCGGCTGCCCGCCAGGGCACGCACAAGACGAAGACGCGTGGCGAGGTCCGTGGTGGTGGCAAGAAGCCGTACCGCCAGAAGGGCACCGGCCGCGCCCGCCAGGGTTCGACCCGCGCGCCGCAGTTCGCCGGTGGTGGCGTCGTGCACGGTCCCGTGCCGCGTGACTACTCGCAGCGGACCCCGAAGAAGATGAAGGCCGCGGCCCTGCGCCACGCCCTCACCGACCGGGCCCGCCACAACCGCATCCACGTCGTCTCCGGCGTGACCGAGGGCGAGACCCCCAGCACCAAGTCCGCCAAGAGCCTGTTCGGCAAGATCAGCGAGCGCAAGAACCTGCTCCTGGTCATCGAGCGCTCGGACGAGGCCGCCTGGCTCTCCGCCCGCAACCTGCCCCAGGTCCACATCCTGGAGCCGGGCCAGCTGAACACGTACGACGTTCTCGTCTCGGACGACGTGGTCTTCACCCAGGCCGCTTTCGAGTCCTTCGTCGCCGGCCCGAACAAGGCCACCGACACCGAAGGGAGCGAGGTCTGATGGCCACCCGTCACCCCTCTATCGCCTCGAAGGCGGCCAAGGCCGCCAAGGCCGCGCGCGTCGCCAAGGCGCGCCGCCACGCCGCCGAGGGCAAGAACACCGTCGTCACCCCGGCCAGCAAGGCGTACACGGACCCCCGTGACGTGCTGCTGAAGCCGGTCGTGTCGGAGAAGAGCTACGCGCTGCTCGACGAGAACAAGTACACGTTCGTCGTCGACCCGCGGGCCAACAAGACCCAGATCAAGCAGGCCGTCCAGGCGGTCTTCGACGTCAAGGTCACCGGGGTCAACACGATCAACCGCCAGGGCAAGCGCAAGCGGACCCGCACCGGCTTCGGCCAGCGCGCGGCCACCAAGCGCGCGATCGTGACCCTTGCCGAGGGCGACCGCATCGACATCTTCGGCGGTCCGACCGCGTAAGCGGTCGGGATCGTCCAGATTTCGGAAATACTTCCGAGGACTGAGAGACAATGGGAATCCGCAAGTACAAGCCGACGACTCCTGGCCGTCGTGGCGCCAGCGTCGCCGACTTCGTCGAGGTCACGCGGTCCACGCCGGAGAAGTCGCTGGTTCGCCCCCTGCACAGCAAGGGTGGCCGTAACAACTCCGGTCGTGTGACCGTCCGCCACCAGGGCGGTGGCCACAAGCGCGCCTACCGCGTGATCGACTTCCGTCGGCACGACAAGGACGGCGTGCCGGCGAAGGTCGCGCACATCGAGTACGACCCCAACCGCACCGCGCGCATCGCGCTGCTGCACTACGCCGACGGCGAGAAGCGCTACATCCTCGCGCCGCGCGGCCTGGTCCAGGGCGACCGCGTCGAGAACGGCCCCGGGGCCGACATCAAGCCGGGCAACAACCTCGCCCTGCGCAACATCCCGGTCGGTACCACCCTGCACGCCATCGAGCTGCGTCCGGGCGGCGGCGCGAAGTTCGCCCGCTCCGCCGGCGCCTCCGTGCAGCTGCTCGCGAAGGAGGGCTCCATGGCCCACCTGCGCATGCCGTCCGGTGAGATCCGGCTGGTCGACGTCCGCTGCCGCGCCACCGTCGGCGAGGTCGGCAACGCCGAGCAGTCCAACATCAACTGGGGCAAGGCAGGCCGCAAGCGGTGGCTGGGCGTCCGCCCGACCGTCCGTGGTGTGGTCATGAACCCGGTCGACCACCCGCACGGTGGTGGTGAGGGCCGTACCTCCGGTGGCCGCCACCCCGTGTCCCCGTGGGGCAAGAAGGAAGGCCGTACTCGTTCTCCCAAGAAGGCGAGCAACAAGTACATCGTCCGCCGCCGCAAGACGAACAAGAAGCGCTAAGGACGGGTTGAGATGCCTCGTAGCCTGAAGAAGGGGCCCTTCGTCGACCTCCACCTGATCAAGAAGGTGGATGCCCAGAACGAAGCCGGCACCAAGAACGTCATCAAGACCTGGTCCCGTCGCTCGATGATCGTCCCGGACATGCTGGGCCACACGATCGCGGTGCACAACGGCAAGACCCACATCCCGGTGTTCGTCACCGAGTCGATGGTCGGCCACAAGCTCGGCGAGTTCTCGCCGACCCGCACCTTCCGGGGTCACGTCAAGGACGACCGGAAGTCGAAGCGCCGCTAGGGCGCGGATCGCAACAGACACGTAAGAAACTGAAGGGACAACCATGGAAGCCAGGGCCCAGGCGCGGTACATCCGCGTCACGCCCATGAAGGCCCGCCGTGTGGTGGACCTCATCCGTGGCATGGACGCCACGGAGGCCCAGGCTGTTCTGCGATTCGCTCCGCAGGCAGCCTCCGTGCCGGTCGGCAAGGTGCTCGACAGCGCCATCGCCAACGCCGCGCACAACTACGACCACTCCGACGCCGACTCGCTGTTCATCTCCGAGGCGTACGTCGACGAGGGCCCGACCCTGAAGCGGTTCCGGCCGCGCGCCCAGGGCCGTGCCTACCGGATCCGCAAGCGGACCAGCCACATCACCGTGGTCGTCAGCAGCAAGGAAGGAACCCGGTAATGGGTCAGAAGGTAAACCCGCATGGGTTCCGACTCGGTGTCACCACTGACTTCAAGTCGCGCTGGTACGCCGACAAGCTGTACAAGGACTACGTCAAGGAAGACGTCGCCATCCGTCGGATGATGACGTCCGGCATGGAGCGCGCCGGCATCTCCAAGGTCGAGATCGAGCGCACCCGTGACCGCGTCCGCGTGGACATCCACACCGCGCGTCCGGGCATCGTCATCGGCCGCCGCGGCGCCGAGGCCGACCGCATCCGCGGTGACCTGGAGAAGCTGACCGGCAAGCAGGTCCAGCTGAACATCCTTGAGGTCAAGAACCCGGAGACGGACGCTCAGCTGGTGGCCCAGGCCGTCGCCGAGCAGCTGTCCTCCCGCGTCTCCTTCCGCCGCGCCATGCGCAAGAGCATGCAGTCGGCGATGAAGGCGGGCGCCAAGGGCATCAAGATCCAGTGCGGTGGCCGTCTCGGCGGCGCCGAGATGTCCCGCTCGGAGTTCTACCGCGAGGGCCGGGTGCCGCTGCACACGCTCCGCGCGAACGTGGACTACGGCTTCTTCGAGGCCAAGACGACCTTCGGCCGCATCGGCGTGAAGGTCTGGATCTACAAGGGCGACGTCAAGAACATCGCCGAGGTCCGCGCCGAGAACGCCGCCGTCCGTGCGGGCAACCGCCCGGCCCGCGGTGGTGGCGCAGGCGACCGTCCGGCCCGTGGTGGCCGTGGCGGCGAGCGGCGCGGTCGCAAGCCGCAGCAGGCCGGCGGCGCCGAGGCCCCCAAGGCCGAGGCGACCCCGGCGGCCGCTCCGGCTGAGGCCGCGTCCTCTTCTTCTGGCGGAACGGAGGCCTGACCGACATGCTGATCCCCCGTAGGGTCAAGCACCGCAAGCAGCACCACCCGAAGCGCTCCGGCGCTGCCAAGGGCGGTACCCAGGTTGCGTTCGGCGAGTACGGCATCCAGGCACTGACCCCGGCGTACGTCACGAACCGCCAGATCGAGGCGGCTCGTATCGCCATGACCCGCCACATCAAGCGTGGCGGCAAGGTCTGGATCAACATCTATCCGGACCGTCCGCTGACGAAGAAGCCGGCCGAGACCCGCATGGGTTCCGGTAAGGGTTCTCCGGAGTGGTGGATCGCCAACGTCAAGCCCGGACGCGTGATGTTCGAGCTGTCGTACCCCAACGAGAAGATCGCCCGTGAGGCGCTGCTGCGCGCGGCCCACAAGCTGCCGATGAAGTGCCGGATCGTCAAGCGCGAGGCAGGTGAAGCGTGATGTCGGTCGGCACCAAGGCGTCCGAGCTGCGCGAGCTGGGCAACGAGGAGCTGCTGGACAAGCTCCGCGAGGCCAAGGAAGAGCTGTTCAACCTCCGTTTCCAGGCGGCGACGGGTCAGCTCGAAAACCACGGCCGTCTGAAGGCGGTCCGCAAGGACATCGCGCGGATCTACACCCTGATGCGCGAGCGTGAGCTGGGCATCGAAACGGTGGAGAGCGCCTGATGAGCGAGAGCAACGTGACTGAGACTGCAACCAACAGCGGCGAGCGCAACGCCCGCAAGACCCGCGAGGGTCTGGTCGTCAGCGACAAGATGGACAAGACCGTCGTCGTCGCCGTCGAGGACCGTGTGAAGCACGCGCTGTACGGCAAGGTCATCCGCCGTACCAACAAGCTCAAGGCGCACGACGAGCAGAACGCTGCCGGCGTCGGCGACCGCGTCCTCCTCATGGAGACCCGGAAGCTGTCCGCCACCAAGCACTGGCGCATCGTCGAGATCCTCGAAAAGGCCAAGTAGTTATTCCTGCGGGGCAGTTGCCTCGCAGGACAGTTCCGCCAGGCTCGGCGAGAGGCGTGACGCGTTCGCGCCTCTCGCCGGGAACCGGCAGACACACAGGAGATAGACGTGATCCAGCAGGAGTCGCGGCTGCGTGTCGCCGACAACACGGGTGCGAAGGAGATTCTTTGCATCCGTGTACTCGGTGGCTCCGGCCGTCGCTACGCGGGCATCGGTGACGTCATCGTCGCCACCGTCAAGGACGCGATCCCCGGCGGCAACGTGAAGAAGGGTGACGTCGTCAAGGCGGTCATCGTTCGCACCGTCAAGGAGCGCCGCCGTCCGGACGGCTCGTACATCCGCTTCGACGAGAACGCCGCCGTCATTCTGAAGAACGACGGCGACCCTCGTGGCACCCGCATCTTCGGCCCCGTCGGCCGTGAGCTGCGCGAGAAGAGGTTCATGAAGATCATCTCCCTCGCGCCGGAGGTGCTGTGAGCATGAAGATCAAGAAGGGCGACCTGGTTCAGGTCATCACCGGCAAGGACAAGGGCAAGCAGGGCAAGGTCATTGCCGCTTTCCCGCGCGAGGACCGCGTCCTGGTCGAGGGTGTCAACCGGGTCAAGAAGCACACCAAGGCCGGTCCGACGGCCAGCGGCTCGCAGGCCGGTGGCATCGTGACCACCGAAGCGCCGGTCCACGTCTCCAACGTCCAGCTGGTCGTGGAGAAGGACGGCAAGAAGGTCGTCACGCGTGTCGGCTACCGCTTCGACGAAGAGGGCAACAAGATCCGCGTTGCCAAGCGGACGGGTGAGGACATCTGATGGCTACCACCACCGCTCCGCGTCTGAAGACGAAGTACCGCGACGAGATCTCCGGCAAGCTGCGTGACGAGTTCAAGTACGAGAACGTCATGCAGATCCCGGGCCTCGTCAAGATCGTGGTCAACATGGGTGTGGGCGACGCCGCCCGCGACTCCAAGCTGATCGAGGGCGCCATCCGCGACCTCACCACGATCACCGGTCAGAAGCCGGCCGTCACCAAGGCCCGTAAGTCCATCGCGCAGTTCAAGCTGCGTGAGGGCCAGCCGATCGGTGCCCACGTCACGCTCCGTGGCGACCGCATGTGGGAGTTCCTGGACCGCACCCTGTCGCTCGCGCTGCCGCGCATCCGCGACTTCCGCGGTCTGTCTCCCAAGCAGTTCGACGGCCGTGGCAACTACACCTTCGGTCTCACCGAGCAGGTCATGTTCCACGAGATCGACCAGGACAAGATCGACCGCACCCGGGGTATGGACATCACCGTGGTCACCACGGCGACCAACGACGCTGAGGGCCGCGCGCTCCTTCGTCACCTCGGCTTCCCGTTCAAGGAGGCGTGAGCGAGATGGCGAAGAAGGCTCTGATTGCCAAGGCTGCTCGCAAGCCCAAGTTCGGTGTGCGTGCGTACACCCGCTGCCAGCGCTGCGGCCGTCCGCACTCCGTGTACCGCAAGTTCGGCCTCTGCCGCGTGTGCCTTCGTGAGATGGCCCACCGTGGTGAGCTGCCGGGCGTGACCAAGAGCTCCTGGTAGTTCCGGCTCACCCGTCGCCCGACCACCGTCCTTCAGGGGCGGTTCGCCGGGCCGACGGGCTGGATCGGAATTCGCCAGGCTCTCGGTAAGCAGTGGGCGTGTCAGGTGCCCTCCGCTCCATGGCTTAGGCTTGGAGGGTTGGGCGCCTGACTTCCGCCCAGACGACTTACTACGCCGTAGGTCCACCGCACCGCACCTGCCCCGTCTCGGATCGGGGAGAGGGACGGCGCACCAGGAAACCCCGGCGAGAGAGGCCGAAGGCCAATTCATGACCATGACTGATCCGATCGCAGACATGCTGACACGTCTGCGGAACGCGAACTCGGCGTACCACGACTCGGTGGGGATGCCGCATTCCAAGATCAAGTCGCACATCGCGGAGATCCTCCAGCAGGAGGGCTTCATCACGGGCTGGAAGGTCGAGGACGCCGAGGTCGGCAAGAACCTCGTCCTTGAGCTGAAGTTCGGCCCGAACCGTGAGCGCTCCATCGCGGGCATCAAGCGGATCTCCAAGCCCGGTCTCCGGGTGTACGCGAAGTCCACCAACCTGCCGAAGGTGCTCGGCGGCCTGGGTGTGGCGATCATCTCCACGTCGCACGGGCTCCTCACCGACAAGCAGGCCGGCAAGAAGGGCGTGGGTGGGGAAGTCCTCGCCTACGTCTGGTAGCAGAAGGGAACGGAGGAAACAGCTATGTCGCGCATCGGCAAGCTCCCCATCGCGGTTCCCGCCGGCGTGGACGTCACCATCGACGGCCGCGAGGTCTCGGTCAAGGGCCCCAAGGGCTCGCTGACCCACACCGTCGCGTCGCCGATCGAGATCGTCAAGGGCGAGGACGGCACCCTGAAGGTGAGCCGCCCCAACGACGAGCGTCAGAACAAGGCCCTGCACGGCCTGTCCCGCACGCTGGTGGCGAACATGATCACCGGCGTGACCCAGGGTTACGTGAAGAAGCTCGAAATCAGCGGTGTCGGTTACCGCGTGACCGCCAAGGGTTCGAACCTGGAGTTCGCTCTCGGTTACAGCCACCCGGTCATCGTCGAGGCCCCCGAGGGCATCACCTTCAAGGTGGAGAGCCCGACCCGCTTCTCGGTCGAGGGCATCGACAAGCAGAAGGTCGGCGAGGTCGCGGCCAACATCCGCAAGCTGCGCAAGCCGGACCCGTACAAGGCCAAGGGCATCAAGCTTGAGGGCGAAGTCATCCGCCGCAAGGTCGGAAAGGCGGGTAAGTAAGCCATGGCATACGGGCAGAAGATCCTCAAGGGCGACGCCTACAAGCGCGCCGCGATCAAGCGCCGTCACATCCGGATCCGCAAGCGGATCTCGGGTACGGCGGAGCGTCCCCGTCTGGTCGTGACCCGCTCCAACCGTCACATCGTGGCGCAGGTCATCGACGACCTGAAGGGCCACACCCTGGCGTCGGCGTCCACCCTGGACACGTCGATCCGCGGCGGCGAGGGCGACAAGTCCGCGCAGGCCAAGCAGGTCGGCGCCCTGGTCGCCGAGCGTGCCAAGGCCGCCGGTGTCGAGGATGTCGTGTTCGACCGCGGTGGCAACCAGTACGCCGGGCGCATCGCCGCTCTGGCGGACGCCGCCCGCGAGGCCGGGCTCAAGTTCTGAGTCGCTTCCGAGCTAGCGGAAACAGAGAGAGGTAATCCAATGGCTGGACCCCAGCGCCGCGGTGGCGGTGCCGGTGGCGGCGAGCGGCGGGAGCGTAAGGGCCGTGACGGCGGCGCAGCCGCCGCCGAGAAGACCGCGTACGTCGAGCGCGTCGTCGCGATCAACCGCGTCGCCAAGGTTGTGAAGGGTGGCCGTCGCTTCAGCTTCACCGCGCTGGTCGTGGTGGGCGACGGTGACGGCACCGTGGGTGTCGGTTACGGCAAGGCCAAGGAGGTGCCGGCCGCCATCGCCAAGGGTGTGGAGGAGGCCAAGAAGCACTTCTTCAAGGTCCCCCGGATCCAGGGCACCATCCCGCACCCGATCCAGGGTGAGAAGGCTGCCGGTGTCGTCCTCCTCAAGCCGGCTTCGCCGGGTACCGGTGTGATCGCCGGTGGTCCCGTGCGTGCCGTCCTGGAGTGCGCCGGTATCCACGACGTGCTGTCGAAGTCGCTCGGCTCCGACAACGCGATCAACATCGTGCACGCGACCGTGGAGGCCCTGAAGGGCCTGCAGCGCCCCGAGGAGATCGCGGCCCGCCGTGGTCTGCCCCTGGAGGACGTCGCCCCCGCGGCCCTGCTGCGTGCGCGCGCCGGGGCGGGTGCGTGATGGCTCAGCTGAAGATCACGCAGGTCAAGTCCTACATCGGCAGCAAGCAGAACCACCGTGACACCCTGCGGTCGCTTGGTCTCAAGGGGATCAACACCGTGGTCGTCAAGGAGGACCGCCCCGAGTTCCGCGGCATGGTGCACACCGTCCGCCACCTCGTGTCGGTCGAGGAGGTCGACTGATCATGGCGGAGCAGAACCCGCTCAAGATCCACAACCTCCGTCCGGCCCCGGGCGCCAAGACCGCCAAGACCCGTGTCGGTCGTGGTGAGGCGTCGAAGGGCAAGACGGCCGGTCGTGGTACGAAGGGCACGAAGGCCCGCTACCAGGTTCCGGAGCGCTTCGAGGGCGGCCAGATGCCGCTCCACATGCGCCTCCCGAAGCTGAAGGGCTTCAAGAACCCGTTCAGGACCGAGTACCAGGTCGTGAACCTCGACAAGCTGGCCGAGCTCTACCCCGAGGGTGGCGAGGTCACGGTCGAGGGTCTGGTGACCAAGGGCGCCGTTCGCAAGAACAGCCTGGTCAAGGTGCTGGGCCAGGGTGAGATCTCGGTGGCGCTCCAGGTGACGGTCGACGCCGTCTCCGGTTCCGCCAAGGAGAAGATCACCGCCGCCGGCGGCACCGTCACCGAGCTCGTCTGACTCTTTCGGACGTCTCGATGACCTGAACGATCCCGACCGGGGATACCCCACAAATGGGGTATCCCCGGTTGGTCGTTCCAAGGGGGGCAGTCTCGCCGGTAAGGTGGCCTGCACTGCCCACTTACATCAGGTGCTGCTCATGGGGCACTCTGATCGGCAGTTGGCCGTTACGTACTTGTCGAATTCGTCGAACTTCAAGACCGTCACCCTTGACGCAGTCGCGCGGGGGGTCGCAGGAGGCACCGTGCTCACCGCGTTCGCCCGGGCGTTCAGGACGCCCGACCTGCGCAAGAAGCTGCTCTTCACGCTGGGCATCATCGTGGTCTACCGGGTCGGTACCCACATCCCGATCCCCGGCGTCAACTACCAGGCCGTCCAGCAGTGCGTGAAAGAGGCATCCGGAAACCAGGGCCTCTTCGGTCTCGTCAACATGTTCAGCGGCGGCGCGCTGCTGCAGATCACCGTCTTCGCCCTCGGCATCATGCCGTACATCACGGCGAGCATCATCCTTCAGCTGCTGACCGTGGTCATCCCGCGCCTGGAGGCCCTCAAGAAGGAGGGCCAGTCCGGTACGGCGAAGATCACGCAGTACACCCGGTACCTGACGGTGGCGCTGGCGATCCTCCAGGGCACCGGTCTGGTGGCCACCGCCCGCAGCGGCGCCCTGTTCTCCGGCTGCACCGTCGCGTCGGGCATCGTCCCCGACCAGGCGATCTTCACGACCATCACCATGGTCATCTGCATGACCGCGGGCACGGCCGTCGTGATGTGGCTCGGTGAGCTGATCACCGACCGCGGCATCGGCAACGGCATGTCGATCCTGATGTTCATCTCGATCGCCGCGACCTTCCCGTCCGCGCTGTGGGCGATCAAGAAGCAGGGCACCCTGGCCGGCGGCTGGATCGAGTTCGGGACCGTCATCCTGGTCGGCCTGGTCATGGTCGCGCTCGTCGTCTTCGTCGAGCAGGCCCAGCGCCGTATCCCCGTGCAGTACGCGAAGCGCATGATCGGCCGTCGTTCGTACGGCGGTACGTCCACCTACATCCCGTTGAAGGTGAACCAGGCGGGTGTCATCCCCGTCATCTTCGCGTCCTCGCTGCTCTACATCCCGGCCCTGATCGCGCAGTTCGCCGGGGGCAACTCCGGCTGGAAGCAGTGGATCACCACGAACCTCACCAAGGGTGACCACCCGATCTACATCACCCTTTACTTCTTGCTCATCGTTTTCTTCGCGTTCTTCTACGTGGCGATCTCCTTCAACCCCGAGGAAGTCGCCGACAACATGAAGAAGTATGGTGGCTTCATCCCGGGCATCCGGGCTGGCCGACCGACCGCTGAGTACCTCTCGTACGTGCTCAACCGGATCACCTGGCCGGGTTCGCTGTATCTGGGCCTGATCGCTCTCGTACCGACGATGGCGTTGGTTGGCTTTGGGGCAAGCCAGAACTTCCCGTTCGGTGGCACCAGCATCCTGATCATCGTGGGTGTGGGTCTGGAAACGGTGAAGCAGATCGAGAGCCAGCTCCAGCAGCGCAATTACGAAGGGTTCCTCCGCTGATGCGAATCGTCCTCGTCGGGCCGCCGGGCGCTGGTAAGGGAACGCAGGCCGTGCGGCTTGCCGGGAAACTGGGCGTCCCGCACATCTCCACGGGCGACCTGTTCCGGGCCAACATCAGCCGCCAGACGGAGCTGGGGAAACTCGCGAAGTCCTACATGGACGCCGGAAACCTGGTCCCCGACGAGGTGACCATCGCGATGGCCAAGGACCGCATGGAGCAGGCGGACGCCGAGAACGGCTTCCTGCTGGACGGCTTCCCGCGGAACGTCTCCCAGGCCGGGGCGCTGGACGAACTGCTGGAGAACGAGGGCGTCAAGCTGGACGCGGTGCTCGACCTCGAAGTCCCCGAGGACGAGGTGGTCAAGCGGATCGCCGGCCGTCGCACCTGTCGCAACAAGTCGGAGCACGTCTTCCACGTGACCTACAGCCCGCCGAAGCAGGAGGGTGTCTGCGACATCTGCGGCGGCGAGCTGTACCAGCGCGACGACGACTCCGAGGAGACCGTCCGCACCCGGCTGGAGGTCTATCACACGCAGACCGAGCCGATCATCGACTACTACAAGACGCAGGGCCTGGTCGTGACGATCTCGGCCCTGGGCCCGGTGGACGTGATCACACAGCGGGCGCTGGAGGCGCTGAAGCGTGACGAGGGCGCCGAGAACTAGTTCTCGGGCGTCGTACCGGCCGCGGTTGCCCTCCCCCGGATTCCGTCCGGGGGACCCCAGGGCACCGCGGCCGTACTGTTGTTGAAATACGTGTACTGACCGACCGAGCGAGTGACGGAGAGCGCAGGCCCCCATGGTGCAGATCAAGACCCCCGAGCAGATCGCCAAGATGCGTGCGGCGGGGCTGGTCGTCGCCGCGATCCACGCGGCCACCCGCGAGGCCGCCGTCCCCGGCGCCAGCACCAAGGACCTGGACGAGGTCGCCCGCAAGGTGCTCGCCGAGCACAACGCGACACCGAACTTCCTCGGGTACGGCGGTTTCCCCGCCACCATCTGCACCTCGGTGAACGAGGTCGTCGTCCACGGCATCCCGTCGGACGAGGTCGTCCTCAAGGACGGCGACATCATCTCCATCGACTGCGGCGCGATCGTGGACGGCTGGCACGGCGACGCCGCCTACACGGCCTTCGTGGGCTCCGGTCACGCTCCGGAGCTGGTGGAGCTGTCCCGGGTGACGGCGGAGTCCATGTGGGCCGGGATCGCGGCGATGAAGCCTGGCAGTCGGCTCGTCGACGTCTCCCGGGCCATCGAGACCTACATCCGCCGCCAGCCGAGGCCCGGCGGCGGCCGGTACGGGATCATCGAGGACTACGGCGGCCACGGCATCGGCACCGAGATGCACATGGACCCGCACCTGCTGAACTACGTCGACCGCAAGCGCGGCAAGGGCCCCAAGCTGGTGCCCGGCTTCTGCCTGGCGATCGAGCCGATGGTCTCCCTGGGCACCCCGAAGACGGAGGTGCTCCAGGACAACTGGACGGTGATCACCACCGACGGCACCTGGTCCGCCCACTGGGAGCACTCCGTCGCGCTGACCGAGCAGGGACCGCTGGTGCTGACCGCTCCCGACGGCGGCCGGGCCAAGCTGGCGGAGTTCGGCGTCACGGCTGCTCCCGACCCGCTCGCATAACGATCTCCGGTCCGGGGCAGACTTTCCCGATTCGTCTTTCCGGGTGCACTGGCGTAGACTGACGCGTCGGCTCTCGTGCACCCGCATGTCCGCATGCGCCCGTGAAGGGACGCGTGGGAGTCGATCAAGGTAGTCGATTCGAAGGGCGAAGCGTGGCCAAGAAGCAGGGTGCCATCGAGATCGAGGGCACTGTCGTCGAGTCTCTTCCGAACGCCATGTTCAAGGTCGAGCTCCAGAACGGCCACCAGGTCCTGGCACACATCAGCGGCAAGATGCGTATGCACTACATCCGCATCCTCCCTGACGACCGGGTCGTGGTGGAGCTGTCTCCGTACGACCTGACGCGTGGCCGGATCGTCTACCGATACAAGTAGATCTTGCCCGCGCCCCGGTTCTGCCGGGGCGATGGCACTGACCCGGAGAACCTCACATCCCATGAAGGTCAAGCCGAGCGTCAAGAAGATCTGCGACAAGTGCAGGGTGATCCGCCGTCACGGTCGGGTCATGGTGATCTGCGACAACCCGCGCCACAAGCAGCGCCAGGGCTGACACAGGACCGCACCTCTGCATCACGCAGGGCTTCGCGCGACGCAAGCTGAATATGTTCATACGCAGGACCCGGACAACCTCGCACGGGTTTCCGACACCCCCGGCTCGGAGGCCGGGGACCCAGTTCGTACCTGGTACGGCGGCTGGGATCCGGTCCTGTGGAAGACCTCCGACAAGCAACTGGAGCCATTGAATGGCACGCGTTTCCGGTGTTGACATCCCGCGCGAAAAGCGCGTGGAGGTCGCCCTGACCTACGTGTTCGGCATCGGCCGGACTCTCTCGCAGGAGACGCTGGCTGCGACCGGCGTCGACCCGAACACCCGCGTCCGCGACCTCTCCGAGGAGCAGCTCGTCGCGATCCGCGAGTACGTCGACAGCAACATCAAGACCGAGGGTGACCTCCGTCGTGAGATCCAGGCCGACATCCGCCGCAAGGTGGAGATCGGGTGCTACCAGGGTCTCCGTCACCGTCGCGGTCTGCCCGTTCGCGGCCAGCGCACCAGCACCAACGCCCGCACCCGCAAGGGCCCGCGTCGCGCCATCGCCGGCAAGAAGAAGCCGGGCAAGAAGTAGTCCGCAGCGGACACCTGTCCACGGTCTTCGCTGTAGGACCGACCACCTCCCGTAGGAGTTAGTAGATGCCCCCCAAGGGTCGTCAGGGCGCCGCCAAGAAGGTGCGCCGCAAGGAAAAGAAGAACGTCGCTCACGGCCACGCGCACATCAAGAGCACGTTCAACAACACGATCGTCTCGATCACGGACCCGTCCGGCAACGTGATCTCCTGGGCCTCCGCCGGCCACGTCGGCTTCAAGGGCTCCCGGAAGTCCACGCCGTTCGCCGCGCAGATGGCCGCCGAGTCGGCTGCCCGCCGCGCCCAGGAGCACGGCATGCGCAAGGTCGACGTGTTCGTGAAGGGCCCGGGTTCCGGCCGCGAGACCGCGATCCGCTCCCTTCAGGCCACGGGCCTTGAGGTCGGCTCCATCCAGGACGTCACCCCGACCCCGCACAACGGCTGCCGTCCGCCCAAGCGCCGCCGCGTCTGACGCGTCGCGCGGGCTGTGGTTGCGGGCGGTACCTCCCCTTCGGGTCGTACCGCCCGTACCCTTGCAGTACCCCGTGCCGTGCGAGCGGCACGGATCCGTCGGGCGTCAAATAGCGGGCGTCCACGAAAGAAGGATCTGATCCACACATGCTGATCGCTCAGCGTCCCTCGTTGACCGAAGAGGTCGTCGACGAGTTCCGCTCCCGGTTCGTGATCGAGCCGCTGGAGCCGGGCTTCGGCTACACCCTCGGCAACTCCCTCCGCCGCACCCTCCTGTCGTCGATCCCCGGTGCCGCTGTCACCAGCATCCGCATCGACGGCGTCCTGCACGAGTTCACCACCGTGCCGGGCGTCAAGGAGGACGTCACCGACCTGATCCTCAACATCAAGCAGCTGGTCGTCTCCTCGGAGCACGACGAGCCGGTCGTGATGTACCTGCGCAAGCAGGGCCCGGGTCTGGTCACCGCCGCCGACATCGCGCCCCCGGCCGGTGTCGAGGTGCACAACCCCGACCTGGTCCTCGCCACGCTCAACGGCAAGGGCAAGCTGGAGATGGAGCTGACCGTCGAGCGCGGTCGCGGCTATGTCTCCGCCGTGCAGAACAAGCAGGTGGGCCAGGAGATCGGCCGTATCCCGGTCGACTCGATCTACAGCCCGGTGCTCAAGGTCACGTACAAGGTCGAGGCCACCCGTGTCGAGCAGCGCACCGACTTCGACAAGCTGATCGTCGACGTCGAGACCAAGCAGGCCATGCGTCCCCGTGACGCCATGGCGTCGGCCGGCAAGACCCTGGTCGAGCTGTTCGGTCTGGCCCGTGAGCTGAACATCGACGCCGAGGGCATCGACATGGGCCCGTCCCCGACGGACGCCGCCCTGGCCGCTGACCTCGCCCTGCCGATCGAGGAGCTGGAGCTCACCGTTCGGTCGTACAACTGCCTCAAGCGTGAGGGCATCCACTCCGTGGGTGAGCTGGTCGCGCGCTCCGAGGCGGACCTCCTCGACATCCGCAACTTCGGTGCGAAGTCGATCGACGAGGTCAAGGCGAAGCTGGCCGGGATGGGTCTGGCGCTCAAGGACAGCCCGCCCGGATTCGACCCGACCGCCGCCGCGGACGCGTTCGGCGCCGACGACGACGCCGACGCCGGTTTCGTGGAGACCGAGCAGTACTGAGAGTTCGGGCCTTGCGGTCCGTACTCGGGTGCGGGTGCGTTGCGCTTGATCGCGCCCACGCGACGGAGTCACACCGTGACACCGCCCGCGCCCTTTCCGGGGCGCCCCTTCGGGGACGCCCCGGATCTCCGACGGGCAACCGCCCGCTCGGATACTGACCCCGGTACCTGACACGGCCGGGGCAGACACCACAGGAGAAGAACCATGCCGAAGCCCACCAAGGGTGCCCGTCTGGGCGGCAGCGCCGCGCACGAGAAGCTGCTCCTCGCGAACCTCGCGAAGCAGCTGTTCGAGCACGGCCGTATCACCACCACCGAGGCGAAGGCCCGCCGGCTGCGGCCCTACGCCGAGCGTCTGGTCACCAAGGCGAAGAAGGGCGACCTGCACAACCGTCGCCAGGTGCTCCAGGTCATCACGGACAAGGGCATCGTCCACACGCTGTTCACCGAGATCGGCCCGCGCTACGAGAACCGTCCCGGCGGTTACACGCGCATCACCAAGATCGGTAACCGTCGTGGCGACAACGCGCCCATGGCCGTCATCGAGCTGGTCGAGGCACTGACCGTCGCGCAGCAGGCGACCGGTGAGGCGGAGGCCGCCACCAAGCGTGCGGTCAAGGAAGACGCCCTCAAGAAGGACGAGGCCGTCGAGGCCAAGTCCGACGAGGCCGTCGAGGACGCTCAGCCGGAGGCGGAGGAGTCGAAGGAGGCGTAAGGCCGACCTTCGACCGGAGCAGCGTCGTGGTTGCTCGCGCAGTTCCCGCGCCCTTCGGGGCGCATGAGCGGGCCCGTTCCTTTTCTGGGGCGGGCCCGCTTTCAGGTACTTGAGAGGATCCAGGGGTGAGTGGCGAAGTTGAGCCTGGTTTCGTCCGGGTCCGGCTCGACCTGTCGTACGACGGCACGGGCTTCCACGGCTGGGCGAAGCAGGCCGGCGGCAGGCGGACCGTGCAGGGGGAGATCGAGGACGCCCTGCGGACCGTCACGCGGTCCGGGGGGACGACGTACGAGCTGACGGTGGCCGGGCGCACGGACGCGGGCGTGCACGCCCGCGGTCAGGTGGCGCACGTGGACCTGCCCGTGGGGCTGTGGGCGGAGCACCGGGAGAAGCTGCTGAAGCGGCTGGCGGGGCGGTTGGCCAAGGACGTGCGGATCTGGCGGCTGACCGAGGCCCCCGCGGGCTTCGACGCCCGTTTCTCGGCGATCTGGCGGCGCTACGCCTACCGCGTGACCGACGCGCCGGGCGGTGTCGACCCGTTGCTGCGGGGGCACGTCCTGTGGCACGACTGGCCGCTGGACGTGGCCGCCATGAACGAGGCCGCGCGGCGGTTGCTGGGGGAGCACGACTTCGCCGCCTACTGCAAGAAGCGCGAGGGCGCGACCACGATCCGTACGCTCCAGGAGCTGAGCCTGGTGCGCGGGGCCGACGGGATCATCACCGCGACGGTGCGGGCCGACGCCTTCTGCCACAACATGGTGCGGTCGCTGATCGGGGCGCTGCTGTTCGTGGGGGACGGGCACCGGGACGCGGACTGGCCGGGCAAGGTGCTGACGGCGGGCGTGCGGGACTCGGCGGTGCACGTGGTGCGGCCGCACGGGCTGACCCTGGAGGAGGTCGGCTACCCCGCCGACGGGCTGCTGGCCGCGCGCAGCAAGGAGGCGCGCAACAAGCGCTCGCTGCCGACGGCGGGGTGCTGCTGAGCGTTCCTACTGGCCGGCCGCCGCCGACGCCTGGGCCTCGCCCCGCCGGCGGATCTGGCCGAACGCGAACGCCGCCAGGTTGTCCCCGGTGGTGAAGACCGCGGTGTCCTTGGTCGTCACGTCCTTGCCGTCGGTGAAGCCGGTGATCGTGAAGTAGGCGTAACGGCCGTAGGAGTTGGTCGTCGAGCGGCAGATCGCCGCGTCGCAGAAGGTCTTGACGCCGTTGCCCGTGAGGGACTTCACGATGCTCTTCGTGTCGGCCTGGCTCTTGGCCCGGCCGGCCTCGGCCTCGGTCTCGAAGACGGCGACACCGACGGTGACCGCGATGTCGTCCTTCGTGTAGGTGGCGCGCAGCAGTCGGGTGCAGTGGTTGGCGGTGAGGACCTTGGGGAGGGTGCCGCCGGCCGCCGAGGTGCAGTTCGTGGTGTCGGCGGTGGCGCCCTTGCGGTAGACGGTCCCGCCCGTGGTCAGCTGGGCGCCCGGGAAGAGGGTCGCGGCGCTGAGCGGCGCGGTGTCCTTCCGCGCGCTGGATATGAAGTCCTTCGGGTCCAGCGGCGGCGGCGCGGTGGTGGGCGCAAACGACGGCACCGCCGCGTCGGAGCCGCTCGGCAGGGAGGCGCTGGCCGGCAGGTCGGAGGGCCCGCCCGCGGTGTCGTCGCTGCCGCCCGCGGAGACCACGGCGAGGGCGACGGCCGCGCCGACCGCCACGGTGGCGAGCGCGCCACCGCCGATGAACAGCAGCCTGCGCCGCTTGTTCCGGGCCTCCGACGCCTCCGCCAGCGCGGCCCAGTCCGGGGTCTGGCCGCTGTCGCTGTTCCCGCCCTGCTGAGAATGCGGTTTCCAGGGATCCCAACCGGACTGGGGTCCCCCCTGCCCATAACTCATGGGGCGCATCCTAGACGGGGACGGGACGGCCCGGCGGTTCGCTACGACGGGCCATAGTGGACCTATCGGTGCAGGGTGGAGCATCCTGCGGCGCCGAGTGTCGGAGGCCACTCGTTTTGACCCGTACGGGGCACCCCGGTATTCTGCTTCTTCGTTGTGTATTGGCTTGCTCATTCTCACGGGACGGGCCCTTACACCGGTCCACCGGGCCGATGACCAGCGACCAGCACGCGGTTTGCGTCACCGCAGTGCGGTCAGGGCTGTCGTGATCGTCTTCGGTGACCTTGTCAGGACCATTCACTGAGAAGCGAAGGCTACGAACCGTGCGTACGTACAGCCCCAAGCCCGGCGATGTGACGCGTCAGTGGCACGTCATCGACGCTCAGGACGTCGTCCTGGGCCGTCTGGCCACCACCGCCGCCACCCTCCTCCGGGGCAAGCACAAGCCGATCTACGCCCCCCACGTCGACACTGGTGACTTCGTCATCATCATCAACGCGGACAAGGTGCACCTCTCCGGCAACAAGCGGACCCAGAAGATGGCGTACCGCCACTCCGGCTACCCGGGCGGTCTGCGCTCGGTCCGGTACGACGAGCTGCTCGACAAGCACCCGGAGAAGGCCATCGAGAAGGCCGTCAAGGGCATGCTCCCCAAGAACTCCCTGGGCCGTCAGATGCTCACGAAGCTGAAGGTCTACAAGGGTGACCAGCACCCGCACGCCGCTCAGCAGCCGGTGCCGTTCGAGATCACCCAGGTCGCGCAGTAAGTCCGGCCACACCCCCTAAGACCGAAGAGAATCTGAGGAGAATCGTGGCCGAGACCACTGCCGAGCAGCCGCTCGAAGAGCTTGACATCGACAGCTACACCACCGAGTCCGAGGTCCCCGTCGAGGGTGAGTACACCTCGGAGTCCATGGCCTCCCGCTTCGGCGAGCCGCAGCCGGCCGCCGGCCTGGGTCGCCGCAAGAACGCCATTGCCCGGGTCCGGATCGTTCCGGGCTCCGGCAAGTGGAAGATCAACGGCCGCACCCTTGAGGACTACTTCCCCAACAAGGTGCACCAGCAGGAAGTCAACGAGCCGTTCAAGGTTCTGGAGCTGGACGGCCGTTACGACGTGGTCGCCCGCATCGCGGGTGGCGGTGTCTCCGGCCAGGCCGGTGCGCTGCGTCTCGGTGTCGCCCGTGCGCTGAACGAGGCGGACGTCGACAACAACCGCGGCCCGCTGAAGAAGGCCGGCTTCCTGCGTCGTGACGACCGTGCGGTCGAGCGCAAGAAGGCCGGTCTGAAGAAGGCCCGCAAGGCCCCGCAGTACAGCAAGCGCTAAACACAGCTGCCTGCACGTACTCCGAACGCCCCGGCGGCACGCCACAGTGCCACCGGGGCGTTCGTCTATCGCGATCCAAAGGCGTATAACGGCACAAGACGCTCAAAGGCTTGTGTGATCGGATGTCCAGGTGCGCGGCGCCTGGGATGCGGAGCCGACCGAACGGGCATCGAACCATCGCATGCCTCCGCGGCTTCCGTAACTGACGTTTCCTCAGGAGGACAAGTGGGACGACTCTTCGGCACGGACGGCGTGCGCGGTGTCGCAGGCGCGGATCTGACGGCCGAGATGGCGCTCGGCCTCTCCGTCGCCGCGGCGCACGTACTGGCCGAGGCGGGCACCTTCGAGGGCCACAAGCCGACGGCCGTGGTCGGGCGGGATCCGCGTGCGTCCGGGGAGTTCCTGGAGGCCGCGGTCGTCGCGGGGCTGGCGAGCGCGGGTGTGGACGTGCTGCGGGTCGGTGTGCTGCCGACGCCCGCGGTCGCCTTTCTGACCGGCGCCCTCGGAGCCGATCTGGGTGTCATGCTCTCCGCAAGCCACAACCCGATGCCGGACAACGGTGTCAAGTTCTTCGCCCGCGGCGGCCACAAACTGGCCGACGAGCTGGAGGACCGGATCGAGGGCGTCTACGAGGACCACCGCACGGGTGCTCCCTGGGACCGGCCCACCGGCGCCGGCGTGGGGCGGGTGCGGACCTACGACGAGGGGTTCGACCAGTACGTCACCCATCTGCTCGGCGCGCTGCCGAACCGGCTCGACGGGCTGAAGATCGTCCTCGACGAGGCGCACGGCGCCGCCGCCGCGGTGTCGCCCGAGGCGTTCTCGCGGGCCGGGGCGCAGATCGTCACCATCGGCGCCGAGCCCGACGGGCTCAACATCAACGAGGGGTGCGGCTCCACCCACCTGGACCAGCTGAAGGCCGCGGTCGTCGCGCACGGCGCCGACCTCGGCATCGCGCACGACGGCGACGCCGACCGCTGTCTGGCCGTGGACCACACCGGCGAAGAGGTCGACGGCGACCAGATCCTGTCCGTGCTCGCGCTGGCGATGCGGGAGCGTTCCGCGCTGCGCTCCGACACCGTCGTCGCGACCGTGATGTCGAATCTGGGCTTCAAGCTGGCGATGGAGCGCGAGGGCATCCACCTCGTGCAGACCGCGGTCGGCGACCGCTACGTCCTGGAGGAGATGAAGGAGCACGGCTACGCCCTCGGCGGCGAGCAGTCCGGGCACGTCATCATCCTCGACCACGCCACCACCGGCGACGGCACGCTGACCGGGCTGCTGCTGGCCGCGCGGGTCGCCGAGACCGGCCGTACGCTGCGGGATCTCGCGTCGGTCATGGAGCGGCTGCCCCAGGTCCTGATCAACGTGCGGGACGTGGACAAGGCCCGGGTGCGGACCTCCGCCGACCTGGCCGCCGCGGTCGCCGAGGCGGAACGGGAGCTGGGGTCCACCGGACGGGTACTGCTGCGTCCCTCGGGCACCGAGCCGCTGGTGCGGGTGATGGTCGAGGCGGCGGACATCGAACAGGCCCGGACCGTGGCCGGCCGGCTGGCCGACGCGGTGAAGTCGGCGCTGGGGTAGGCGGGCGGGGCGGTCGTGGTGGGCAGCCGCAGGCCGGCGGTTGCCCGCCAC
>NZ_JBHJUV010000032.1:0-112565 GCF_042268025.1 Streptomyces sp. NPDC056161 | reverse complement strand
CCCGTTCGACGCACCATCCTGATTCACCGCCGAACCACGCACCACCGCCAACACCCGACGCCCATGACGCCGCGCATCCGACAACCGCTCCAACAACACCACACCCACACCCTCGGCCCACCCCGTACCGTCCGCCGCGTCCGCGAACGCCTTGCACCGCCCATCAGACGCCAACCCCCGCTGCCGCGAGAACTCCACGAACGAGGTGGGCTGGGCCATGACGGCCACACCGCCGGCCAGGGCGAGGGAGCACTCCCCGTTGTGGAGGGCCTGCGCGGCCAGGTGCATCGCCACGAGCGAGGAGGAGCAGGCGGTGTCCACCGTGACCGCGGGACCTTCGAGCCCCAGCGTGTACGACACCCGGCCGGAGGCCACACTGCCCGAGTTGCCCGTACCGAGAAAACCCTCAAGACCCTCCGGGACCTCGTCGAGCTTGTTCGCGTAGTCGTGGTACATCACACCCGAGAAGACACCCACATCCCGGCCCTTGAGCGAGGTCGGATCCAGACCGGCCCGCTCCAGCGCCTCCCACGACACCTCCAGCAGCAACCGCTGCTGCGGATCCATGGCCAACGCCTCCCGCGGCGAGATCCCGAACAGGTCGGCGTCGAAGTCACCGACGCCGTCCAGGAATCCGCCCTTGCGGACGTACGAGGTGCCCGTCCGGTCGGGGTCCGCGTCGAACAGGTTGTCCAGGTCCCACCCGCGGTCGGCCGGGAAGTCCACCAGACCCTCCCGCCCCTCGGCCACCAGCTCCCACAGCTCCTCCGGCGAGGTGACACCACCCGGCAGCCGGCACGCCATCCCCACGATCGCGATCGGCTCGTCGGATACGAGGGGACGCGGGCGGGTGGCGACCGTGGTCTTCTCGCCGCCGAGCAGGCGCACCCGCAGTTGGCGGGCGACGGCGGCGGGGGTGGGGTGGTCGAAGGCCAGGGTGGCGGGCAGGGCGAGCCCCGTCTCGGCGGTGAGGCGGTTGCGCAGCGCGACGGCGGTCACGGAGGTGAAGCCGAGTTCCTTGAAGGCCCGTTCGGGCGCGGTCACCGCGGTCGCGTCCGGATGCACCTCGGCGGCGGCGGCCCGCACCAGGTCCAGGAGCGTGCGGTCCTGTTCGGACCTGGACAGGGTGGCGAGCCTGCGGCCGAGATCGGTGGTGACGGCGGCGTCGGGCCGGGCCGACCTGGGCTGGGCGTCGATGAGGCCCAGCAGCGGGGCCGGCACGGCGGCGGCGCCGAGGGACGCCGGCTCGGGGTGGAGTACGGCCAGGTGCGCGCCGCCGGTGGCGAGCGCCGCGTCGAACATGGCCAGGCTCTCCGACTGCGGCAGCATGCCGACGCCGGAGGGCGCGGGCAGTTCGCTGCTGTCCCAGGGGCCCCACGCGAGGGACAGCGCGGGCAGGGCACGGGCGGTCCGGTGGCGTACCAGGGCGTCGAGGAAGGCGTCCGCGGCGGCCTCGGTGCCGCGTCCCACCGTGCCGAGCAGCCCGTGGGACGCGGTGAGGACGAGGAACGCGGACAGCGCCGCCGAGGCGGTGCGGTGGTGCAGGTTGAGGGCGCCCTCGACGGCCCGCCCGAGGTCGGTCGTGGGGGCGGCGCCGGTCGTGTGCACGACCGCGGTGAGCGGGTGTTCGTACGCGGTGAGCGCTGCGGCGAGTGTGTCGGGATCGGCCGGGTCGCCGGCGGCGAGGGTCACCTCGGCGCCCGCGGCCCGCAGTTCACCGGCCAGCTCCGCGGCGGTGGGGTCGGCGGTGCCCTGCGGGCTCAGCAGGAGCAGTCGGCGGGCGCGGTGCGCCGTCACCAGGTGGCGGGTGACCGTGGCGGCGGCGGTTCCGTCGGCGCCGGTCACCAGGGTGGCGCCCGCGAAGGCCGCGGGGTCGGACGGCTGGGGTTCGGCCTCGGCGGTCACCCGGATCAGCCGCGGTCGCAGGAACACTCCGTCGCGGACGGCGAGTTGGGGTTCACCGGAGGCGACGGCCGCCGGCAGGGCAGCGGCTGAGGTGTCCGCGGTGTCGACGTCCACCAGGATCAGGCGGTCGGGGTGCTCGGCCTGGAGGGAGCGCACCAGGCCCCAGGCGGGCAGGCCGCCCGGTTCCTGGCTCTCCTCGGCGCCGCCGATGGCGACCGCGCCGCGCGTCAGCACGACGAGCCGGTCGGTGGACCGGCGGTCGGCGGCGAGCCAGTCCTCGATGCCGCGCCGGAGCGCGTCGACCGCGGTCCGTACGGCGTCCGCCGCCTGCCCGCTGTCCTGGTCGGCGTCCCCCGCGGTGGCGAACGGCCGTATGTCGGAGGACAGGAGGGTGACCTCCGCCGCGTCGGTGTCAGTGCCGGTGCTCGTGTTGGTGCTAGTGCTCGTGCTCGTGCCGGCTTCGACCGGCAGGCCGGCCGCACGGAGCGCGTCGGCGACCGCGAAGGGGTCGGCGCCGAGCAGGGCCCAGCGTCCCGGGGCCGGGGCGCTGGGTACCGGTACGGAGGGCAGCGGGACCCAGTCGAGCCGGAACAGCGACTCGTAGCGCCCGGCCCCGACGGCACGCAGCCGGGCGGGCAGGTCGAGCAGGACGTGCCGGGTGGTCTTGCCGGAGGCGGTGCGGGGGATGCGGTCGATCTCGTACAGCTCCTCGGGGACCTTGTAGTACGAGAGCCGTTCCCGGCAGGTGGCCAGCAGTTGTTCGGGGTCGAGGCCCTCGGGTCCGGCGACCAGGAAGGCGACGGGTACCTCGCCGAGCACGTCGTGCGGTTTGCCGACCACGGCGGCGTCGGCGACGCCGGGGACGGTGCGCAGGACCTCCTCCACCTCGACGGGGTGGATGTTCTCACCGCCGCGGATGATGAGTTCCTTGATCCTGCCGGTGATGACGAAGTAGCCGTCCGCGTCGCGGCGGGCCAGGTCACCGGTGCGGTACCAGCCGTCCTTGAAGGCGTCGGCGGTCGCCTCGGGCTGGTTGTGGTAGCCGGCCATGACGCTGGGGCCGCGCACCCACACCTCGCCCTCGGCCCCGGCCGCGGCGTCGACACCGGTGGTGGTGTCGACGAGGCGCACGCCGAGTCCGGGCACGGGCAGCCCGCAGGAGCCTTCGACGCGGGCGCCGACCGGCCAGTTGATGGTGATGGAGCCGCAGGTCTCGGTGGAGCCGTAGGCGTCCAGCAGCGGTGCGCCGAAGGACTCCTCGAAGGAGCGGCGCAGTTCGGCGGTGGTGATCGCGCCGCCGACGAGGCACATCCGCAGGGCGGGTGCCTGGAAGCCGCTCTCGCGGGCGGCCTGGACGAGATAGTGGTACATGGTCGGCACGCCGGCGAGGAACGTGGCGGAGTCGGCGCGCAACGCGTCCAGCACCTCGTCCGCGGCGAAGCCGTCGAGGATGTGGGCGGTGGCGCCGACGGCGGTGACGCCGAGGACACAGGCGATGTGCGACAGGCTGTGGAAGAGGGGCAGCGGCCACACCACCCGGTCCGCGGCGGACAGCCCGGGGATGGGGACGTAGCAGGCGGCCACGGACCACAGGCAGTTGCGCTGGGTGGACATCACGCCCTTGGGGCGGCCGGTGGTCCCGGACGTGTAGAGGGTCCACGCGATGTCGTCGAGGCCGAGGTCGTCACGGGCCTGGGCGAGGGGTTCGGTGGCGGCCATGGTCTCGTAGGACACCGTGCCGAGTGGCGCGTCGTCCGGTATGCCCGTCTCGGCGGTGACGACGACCCGCAGCCCCGGCCGGTCGGCGACCAGCCGGGCCAGCTGCGGGGCGTGTGCCTCGTCGGTGATGATCACCTGGGCGCCGCTGTCGTCGAGGAGGTAGCCGAGTTCGGCGTCGGTGGCCCGCGGGTTGAGCGGTACGCCGACCGCGCTCGCGCGCACGACGGACAGATAGCTCTCGACCGTCTCCACCCGGTTGCCGAGCAGGATGGCGGCCCGGTCGCCGGGTTGCAGCCGCAGGTCGGCCAGGTGTCCGGCGATCCGGCGGGTGCGCAGTTCGAGTTCGGCGTACGTGACGCTGCGCCGCGCGTCGTGGAAGGCGACCTTGTCCCCGTGGGTTTCGGCGTGCGAGCGTAGCAGCTCGGGCAGTGGCCGAATGAGTTCGGTGCGCAGCATGTCACCACATCCTCTGTCTGCGGGCAGACATCATGTGTCGGGGGCCCGGCCGATAACGGTGCGGGCCGAACGGGAAGCTTTCCTCCGCGGCCGTGCGTGCCACTGAAGAGTCTGGATCGGCATTCCGCCCCTATGACCCCTGTGCCACCCCCTACGGCATCCCTAAATTCCTGGGCGGCTGGTCTTTCGTCCGGGGCGCGTGGAATGAGAGTGACACCGACACTAGGCTCGGGCCCATGACGCGCAATTGGTTGTTCGTCCGCCTTCTCGAACACCCCGCCTCGGCGCCGGGTGCGGAGAGAGCGTTATTCCCGTCGCTCGTTTCCGAACTGGTCGACCAGGTGCGTTCCGCGGACACCGACGCACGTTGGTACTTCGAACCCCTGGAGGGCCGACCGGGTCCGCACCTCGGGCTCTGGCTGTATTCCCGGCCCGGGATTCTCCAGGACGCCAGGAGGGACCTGGACCGGGCCGCCGCGGAACGCGGCCGTTCGGTGGTCTTTGACCACTATGAACCACCCATGTCGAAATATCTCGATCACGCCACGGTGGATCTCGCCGCCCGGCTGGCCACGGCGTCCAGCGATCTGACGCTCGGTCTGCTGCGGGCCCGCTCGGCGTGCGGGCCGCTGGAATCGGTCTCCGGTATCAGCGTTCCGTTTCTGCATCTGGCGCAGCTCACCGGGTTGCTCGCGCCGGAGGAAGGGGTCCCGTTCCTGTTCCAGTGCTGGCAGCACTGGTCGAACGAGCTGCCGGCGCAGCGCCGCGCGGAGCTGTCCGTACGGCGCCGGTCGGCGCTGGAACGCGCTCTGCGGCAACTGGCGGGGCTGCGCTGGGCCGGAGCCGAGTACGCCGGGCACTGGGAGCGTTACGCGCGCACGGTGCGCTCGCTGGTCGAGGGGTGCACGGCGTCGGCGCCGGTGAGTTACCTGCTGTTCGACCACGCCCATCTGACGCATCGGCGGCTGGGGGTCGACGTCGCCGACGAGGCACTGGCCGCGCACGCCCTGCGGACGGCGCTGCGCACCGGGGTGGCGCTGCCCGAGCCCGTCTCCGCCCTGCTCGCCCGGACCCCTCAGCCGGTCTGACCGGCCGGCCCGCACGGGCAACGCAGCGAGGGGCCCGCTCGTCGAGGACGAGCGGGCCCCTCGCTGCTGCCCGGCCGGGCCGGCCGGTCAGTGCACCGGTACCCGGGGCAGCAGCGCGTGCAGTTCCGCCGGGCTGCGCAGCACGGCGTCGGGCTGTTCGGCGAGCAGGTCCGCCTCGACGGTCTCGCCCCACAGCGCGGCGACCGCGTACACGCCGGCGGCGCGGGCGCTCTGCAGGTCGGTGACGGCGTCGCCGATCATCAGCGCGTTGCCGGGCGGCACGTGCAGCAGGTCGAGCGCCCGCCGGACCATGTCGGGGGCGGGTTTCGCGCGCGGTACCTCGTCCCCGCCGATGACGTGGTCGAACAGCGGCAGAATGCCGAGCCGGTCCAGCAGCGACCGGGCCCGCACACCGCTCTTGCCGGTGGCGACGGCGAGTCCGACGCCGCGGCCGCGCAGGCCGGCCAGCAGGTCCGGTATGCCGTCGAACATGGTGACCTCGTGGGCGAGCCGGTAGCTCTCGCGCACGAACGGTTCCTCCATCTCCAGGGGCAGCCCCATGATGCGCATGATGTCGGGGAAGTAGCGCCCGAGATGCCGGTTGTACTCGTCGAAGGGGGCCGGGCCGTCCCCCACCACCTCGGCGTACGCCACCGTGAACGCCTCGCGCATGACCGCGAAGCTGTCCACGAGGACGCCGTCCATGTCGAACACCACGGCCAGGGGTCCGTGCCGCTCGTCGAGCAGCGGGCCGCCGGGCCGGGCAGGGTTGTTGTCGTCCTCCATGAGGTCTCCTCACTCCGTGCGGCCACCGGGTGGCGGAATCAAGGGGCGCCCTGTCCGGCCGGCACGGCCGGCCGGCCGGCGCGTCGGGCCGAGTGGTAGAGGCGTTCGATCGCGCCGATGGTCAGCCGGGTCTCGGTGGCGGCCCGGCCGCGGGCCGCCGGGTCGGCCAGCATCCGGGGCAGTTCGTCCAGTTGGCGCAGGTACTCGGCGCCGATGGGCTCGTCGGGTACGGGCACCGGCTCGGTACGGCCGTCCCGGGTGAGGGTCAGCCGGGAGCCGCCCGCCCGGTTGGGGCTGAAGCCGAACGTGCAGCGCAGTGCGGCGGTGCCGGCCGCGCCCTCGACCGTGATGCGGGTGACGTCGTACTGCTCGTGCGAGGCCCAGCTGGCGCGGAGCGCCACCGAGACCCCGTTGGCGGCGACGAGGAAGCCCCGTGCGGTGTCCTCCACGTCGCCCGCGCCGTCCACGGCCGGGTCCCCGGGCCGGGTGCCCCGCCACGTCGCCCCGGCCCTCGCGCTGCCGAGGAAGTCGTCGGAGAGGGTGCCCACGACCTGGTCGAAGCCGATTCCCGGGCCGATCAGCGGCATGGCCGTGTCGAGCAGGTGCCAGCCCAGGTCGACCAGGGCGCCGCCGCCGGCGAGGGTGCGGTGGGTGAACCAGCCCCCCGCGTCGGGCACTCCGCGTGCCCGGACCCAGGAGACGTCGATGTGCCGGACGGGCCCGAGGCCGGCGGCCAGTTCGCCCAGGGCCCGTACGTCCGCCCGGTGGCGGGCGGCGCTGCCGGACAGCAGGACCGCGTCGGCGGACCGTTCGGCGCGGGCCAGCAGCTCGGCCTCGGCCGAGTCCAGGCAGACGGGTTTCTCCACGAAGACCGAGGTGTTCTCGGTGAGCAGCCGGGCGGCGACCTCGGCGTGCAGGTGGTTGGGGACCGCGACGACGGCGAGGTCCACCGTCGTCGCGGACAGTTCGTCGAGGGTGGCCAGCGACCGGGCGCCGGGCACCTGCGCCAGTGCCTCGGCGCGGGCCGGTTCGCTGGGATCCACGACGGCGGTCACCTCGAAGGCGGGGTGTCGGCGCAGCCGGGGCAGCCAGAGGGTGCGCCCGGCCCAGCCCAGGCCGACCACGGCCACCCGCAGGGGCGGGCCGGAGTGCGTGACAGCAGGCCGGACGGGGCTCATGTGGTGGCCAGGACGTGCTCGACGATGCCGGCTATCCGGCCCACCTGCTCCTCGTCCGCGAGCAGGGTCCGGTGGTGCAGCCAGATCGCGTCGCCGCTGATGGCCTCGGAGTTCGGGCAGCGGGCGGCGATGGCCTCGACGCTCTCCTTGGGTGCGCCGGTCTCCCAGAAGCCGGGGGTGCGGTAGATGGCGCGGAAGGCCGCGAAGGCGGGCAGTCCGCGGGCCACCAGGGCGTCGACGACGGCGTTGCGGCGCTCCTCGCCGATGCCGGGCACCCGGAACATGGCCATGTAGTGCGGAATGCGGTCGTTGCGGTCGTCCCGGCTCTGCGGGACGACGCCCGTGATGGCGGCGAGTTGGCCGGCCAGCAGCGGCCAGCGTGCCTCCCGGGTGGTGATCTGTTCGTCCAGGCGGCGGAGCTGGGCCCGCAGTACGGACGCGGAGAACTCGTTGAGGCGGAAGTTGGAGCCGGAGGTCTGGTGGAAGTAGTGACGGTCGGTCGGCGGCCTGCCGCAGCTGTGCCGCAGGAAGGCGGTCTGGTGGGACTCCGCGTCGGGGAAGAGCACGGCGCCGCCCTCGCCGGCGGTCATCAGCTTGCCGTTCTGGAAGCTGAACGCGGCGATCGAGCCGAGTTCGCCCACCTTCTTGCCGTTCCACTGGGCGCCGTGGGCGTGCGCGGCGTCCTGGATGAGCGGCACGCCGGCGTCGGCGGAGAGCTTGGCCAGCGCGTCCATGTCGGCGAAGTGCCCGGCCATGTGGACCGGCATGATGGCGGCCGTCCGGGAGGTGACGGCGGCGGCCGCGGCCTCGGGGTCGATGTTGTAGGTGCCGGGGTCGACGTCGACCGGGACGGCCACCGCGCCGAGGCGCTGGGCGGCCTGGGAGGAGGAGATGAAGGTGAAGGCCGGCACGATGACCTCGGTACCGGGGCCCACACCGAGCACCTGCAGTGCGAGTTCGAGTGCGTGGGTGCCGTTGGTGACGGCCAGGGCGTGTGCGGAGCCGTGGTGGTCGGCGAACTCGCGCTCGAAGGAGTCGACTTCGCCGCCGCCCATCCGCCACCACTGCCCCTGCTCCAGGGCCCGGATCAGACCGATCCGCTCCTCGTCGCTGTACTGGGGCCAGTCGGGGAATTCCGGGGCCTGCAGCGGATTCCCGCTCATCAATTCACCGTCTTTTCATCGGAGGAAAACCGTTCCGGGAAGCATCCGGATCCATGGCGCACAGAATTGGGCCATTGCGGGACCGGACGACTGCCAGCACGCTAGCGAACACCGAACAGCCTTGTCATCTCCCCTATGTTCACCCCTACAGCCCCCTTGTCCAGGAATTCTGCGAACGATCAGGTGCAAGGGTTCCGGAGGCGCTGGATAGGCTCGTTCCGTCATCGATCACACGGGCCGACCGGCTCTACGAACGAGGTGAATCTTGAGCAGCGTACTCCTGCTGAACGGGCCGAACCTGGGCATTCTCGGCCGCCGGGAACCGGAGATATACGGAACCGATACGCTGGCCGATATCGAGGAGGCCGTTGCCGCGGAAATCGAGTCCCGCGGCTGGAAGGTGCGTTCCGTCCAGGACGATGCGGAGGGCGCACTCGTCCGGGCGGTGAACGACAGTCAGGACACCGTGGGTGCCGTGGTGAATCCGGGTGCGCTGATGATCGCGGGCTGGAGCCTGCGGGACGCGCTGGCCGCCTATCCGCGTCCGTTCGTGGAGGTGCACATCTCGAACGTGTGGGCCCGCGAGACGTTCCGGCACGAATCGGTGCTGGCGCCGCTGGCCGCAGGGGTGATCGTGGGCCTCGGCTCGTTCGGCTACCGTCTGGCGGCCCGCGCCCTGGTGGAGACCGTCCCCTCCTGACCACCGCACACCATGTGGCCCGGCCCCTCTCCCAGGGGGCCGGGCCGCGTGGCGTCGGCCCGCGTCAGCTGCCGATGCTCTGCGGGTGGTTGAAGAAGTTGTCCGGGTCGTAGGCGTTCTTCACGCAGACCAGGCGGTCGTAGTTGCCGCCGTAGTACGCCTGTTGCCAGTCCGTCAGCCGCTCGTCGGGGAAGTTGATGTACGAGTGGCCCGTGGACAGCGGGTCGATGATGCCGTAGCCGCGGTCGACCCAGGTCCGGGTGACCGCCTCGTCCTCGGCGGACGGGGTGGGGCTGGGCAGGGCGGCCCCGATGCCGACGAGGAACTGGGTGTCGCGGTGCCAGAAGGCCGTGTCGGTGCGGCCGGGCTGGGTCGCGGCGCCGCCGAGGTGGTTGAAGCCGAGGAAGCGGGTGTGGCCGGCGTACCGGTCGGCGTCGAAGGCGGCCAGGGTGGCCGCGAGGGCCGAACCCGTGAGCGGCTTGGCGAACAGCCGGTGCCGTTCGCGCAGGGCGCCGCCGCGCGGGATGGTGCCCTCGTCGTTCTGTCCGACGCGGTGGCACTGCTTCACGGTGATCTGGTCGCAGCCGTAGACGTGCATCATCACCTCGTCGTACGGCAGTTCCGTGACGGACCGGCTCAGCGGCTGGGCGCCGGTCGCGGACACCAGGGCGGCGAGGCCGGCCTCAAGATCCGCCTGGGCGCCCCAGTAGCCTCCGTTGAGCGTGACCATCGGCGTGGTGCCCGGCGCCGCGTCGGGCAGGAGGACGCCCAGCGAGGAGCCCAGGTTGCCCGCGTCGGCCAGGCTCCACTGCTGCCATGCCTCAAGCAGGTCCTTCGCCTTGTCCCAGGGCCAGGTCGTGGCGAAGTAGACGCCGCGCGGCTGGTCGATCGGCCGCACCTCGAAGTCGACCAGGATGCCGAAGTTGCCGCCGCCACCGCCGCGCAGCGCCCAGTAGAGGTCGGGCTCCCGGGTGGCGGACGCGGTCACCAGGCTGCCGTCGGCGAGCACGGCACGGGCGGACACCAGCCGGTCGCTGCCCAGCCCGAACTTGGCGGTCTGGTACCCGATGCCGCCGCCGGTCAGAAACCCGCCGGGACAGACCGTCGGACAGGTGCCGGTGACGATCTGCTTGTTGTACGGCTTGAGCGCGGCCAGCGCCTCGACCGACATCGCGCCGGGGCCGACCCGGACGGTGGAGCCGGTGACCTGGACGTGCTTGATCCGGGACACGTCGATGACGATGCCCTCGCCGGTGGACCAGCCGGCGAAGTTGTGGCCGCCGCTGCGGGTGCGGGCCGGTATCGCGTTGTCCTGGGCGAACCGCACGGCGGTGGCCACGTCGCCGGGGGTCTCGCAGTAGGCGATGCCCTGCGGGTGGATCGCGTCGTACTCGGCGACGGCCAGTTGCTTGGCGACGTCGTAGCCGCTGTCCGCGGGCAGGACGACATCGCCCTGCAACTGGGCGCGGAGCTGGTCCCAGGGCACGGCAGTGGAACTCCTGCGTCCGGCCGCGGCGGGCGCCGCGCCCATGCTGCCGGCCACTGCCAGAGCACCGCCCAGCTGGAGAACTGATCGTCGGGTGATCACGCGTTGCTGCCTCTCTGCTCGCTCTGCAGGACGGTTCGAAGCTATGAACCAAGGCATCCCGACTGGAACCCCTATGCCTCCCCTGACCTGCGAGGACACTGCCGTGAACAGCCAACCTGCGGCTTCGGGGGCGACTTATCCTGCAGCCGTCGCGAGGCCGGACCGTCCGGCTGTGCGGGCGGCGGAGGGGGCCATGGGCTATCTGGGGATCGACGTCGGGGGCACCAAGGTGGCGCTGCGACTGGAAGCGGACGGGCAGGATCCGGCGGAGTCGGTCTTCCGCTGGCCGCAGCGCGCGCCGTCCGCCGACGCGGACGTCGCCGAACTGCGCCGGCACACGGACGCGTTGCTCCGCCGGTGGCGGCGGCCGGTCGCCTCGGTGGGGATCGCCATGCCCGCCACGGTGGACGAGGCGGGGCGGGTCTCGGCCTGGCCGGGGCGGCCGGCCTGGCAGGGCCTCGATCTGCGGGGCGCGTTCGACGCGTTGTTCCCGGGCACGGCGGTCCGGATGGCGGACGACGGCGACCTCGCGGCGCTCGCCGAGGCGGACGCGGCGGGCTGCCGGAACGTGGTCTACCTCGGGGTGGGCACCGGGATCGGCGGGGGCATCGTGCACGACGGTCGTCCGTTCCCGGGACCCGCCGTGGGCTCATGCGAAATCGGTCACATGACGGTCGATCGATTCGGGCCAAGGTGCGCGTGCGGACGACTCGGTTGTCTACAGGCGCTCGCGTCCGGGCCCGCCACCCTCGGCCGGGCCGCCGGACTCGTCGGCCGGGAGGTGGGATTCGCGGATCTGCGGGAGGCCGTGGCGGGGCGGTGGCCCTGGGCGGCGGCCGCGCTGCGCGAGACCTGCTCGGCGCTGGCCGCGGCGGTGGTGAGCCTGGCGGAACTGGCCCACCCCGAACTCGTGGTGATCGGCGGGGGGTTCGCCGACGGTCTGCCCGGCCTGGTCCCCGAGGTGGCCGCCCGCGCGGCGGAGCTGGCCCGTCCGGGCGGGCCGCGCCCGGTGATCACAGGCGCCGCCCTGGGCGGCCTCTCCTCGCTGTACGGGGCACTGCTGCTGGCCCGCGAGGGGTAGCGGACGGCACGCACCGGCGTCACGCGGACTCGGCGGGGGGCGATTTCAGGCCGTCTGTCAAGCCCCCGGTCCGAAGGGATGTTGACAGAGGTACGGTGCTGTCTGATTGTCTCGGCTTCACCGGGAGCGGCGATGAGGCCGTTCATCCGGATTCGGACCGAGTCGACTACTCACCTGAATCCACTGCGGAACGAGTGGACGGGGGTTGCTGTGCGGTTCCAGATCCTAGGCCCGATGGAGATCACGGGCGTCGACGGGCCTGTCCAACTGGGCGGGCTCAACCAACGGGCCGTTCTGGGCTACCTGCTTCTCAACGCCAACAAGGTAGTCGCCACCAGCAGCATCATCCGTGCCGTCTGGGGCCACGACGCCCCCCGTACCTGTCGCAAGATGGTGCAGAACGCGGTCGCCGGGCTGCGCCGGATCCTCGCCACCGCCCCCGACGTCTCGCTCCAGACCCGCTCGCCCGGCTATCTGCTCACGGTCAATCCACGGCATGTCGATCTGTCGATGTTCCAGATCCTCGCCGACCAGGGGCGCCGGCATCTCGCGGCCGAGGAGTGGCAGGCCGCCTCCACGGCGTTGCGCAAGGCCCTCGCCCTGTGGCACGGCCCGGTCCTCGCGGACCTGACGGAGGCGGGCATCGCCTGGCCCGAACAGGAAGTCGTCCGCAACGAGCGGCTGACCGCCCTGGAGGACTGCGCCGAGGCGGAGCTGGCGCTCGGCAAGCACTGGGACCTGGTGGGCGAGCTGGAGCGCGCCTCCTCCTGCACCCCCGTACGGGAGCGGCTGAGCGGCCAGCTGATGCTGGCGCTGTACCGGTGCGGCCGGCAGCCCGAAGCGCTCGCCGCCTACCAGCGCACCCGGGCGGCGCTGGCCGACGAGTTCGGGCTCGACCCGGGTCCCGAACTCCTCGACATGGAGCGGGCCATACTGACCCACGCCCCGGAACTCGCCCTGCCCGGCGGCCACCCCGTGGACGAGTCGGTCCCCGCTCCCTCCAACCTGCGGCTGCTCAGCTCCTATCCGCGGGCCGCGGAACCGTCGGACGGTCCGCCCCGGGCCGCCAGGACGTCGCACAGACTCGTCACGCCGTCGGTCCCCGGCCACTTCGGCACGCTCGAACCCGTCGCCCGGATGCCCGTGATGATCGAACGCAAGCGGGTATCGGTGCTGTTGATGCGCGCGCAACGCCCCCAGCTCGCGGGGCCCGAGGACCCCGAGCAGGCGGACGCCGTGCACAAGGCGCTGACCTGGGTCGTTCGCAGCGAGGTGCAGCGGTTCGGCGGGATACTGCGCTCCGCCGTGGGCGGCACCTGGCTCGCTCTGTTCGGCGTACCGCAGTTGCACGAGAACGATCCGGAGCGTGCCGTGCGCGCCGCCCTCGCGATCCGGGACCGGGTGGCCCAGGCACCGTGCGTCTGCCGGCTGGCCGTCTCCACCGGCGAGATGATCGTCACCTTCGAGTCGGAGAACCACACCGAGCCCACGGAGGTGACCGGCCAGGTCCTCGACCGCTGCCAGCGGTTGCTGGACTCCGCCGAGCCGGGCGAGCTGAAGGTCTGCGAGTGCACGGTGCGGATCGTCGGCGAAGCCTGCGCCGGCGGCGGGGACACCTGGGGGCTGGGGAGCCCCGCGCCGCGCGGTGCGCCGGCCGAGCCGGCCTCGCCGTTCCTCGGCCGGGAGCGCGAGATCGAGGTCCTGAGCGGGCTGCTCGGGGACATGCTGCGCCGGCAACGGCCGCATCTGGTGACGGTGATCGGGGAACCGGGCCTGGGCAAGAGCAGGCTCGTCGCCGAGTTCCTGCGTACGCGCGCAGCCGGGCCGGGCACGCACCGTCCCGACGTCCCGCGCATCGCGCCCACCGTGCTCAGCGGCCGTGTCTCGTCCTTCGGCGAAGGCACCTCGGCGGCGCCGCTGGTGTCGGTGATCCGGACGTACGCGGGGATCGAGCCCGGCGACAGTCCCGGCGTCGCGGACCGCAAGCTGGAACAGATGGTGCAGGACCTGGTCGGCGACGGCGCGACGGGCACCGAACTGCTGTGCGCGGTGCGCCCCTGTCTGTCGAGGCGCCAGGGCGGCGATCCGCTCGCCCCGGACGCGTTCCGGCGGTTCTTCCGGGCCTGGCGGCAGCTCGTCGAGGAGATCGCCGCGCGGCGGCCGCTGCTGGTGGTCCTGGAGGACATGCACCTGGCGGCGGAGGAGTTGATGGACGCCGTCTCGGAGTTCGTGGAGCAGTTGGCGCCGGTGCCGCTGATGCTACTGGCCACGGCCCGGCCCGAGTTGCTCCAGGCACGTCCGCGGTGGACCTGCGGCAAACGGGACTCCGTGGTCATGACCCTGGATCCGCTGCCGGACCAGGTGATCGCACGGCTGATGAGCGGTCTCGGCAGCACGGCGGACGCGGAGCTGATCGCCCGGGTGGGCGGCAACCCGCTGTTCGCCAAGGAGTACGTCCAGGCGCTGAGCGCGGACATCGGTACGGAACTGGTGCCGCTGCCCGACGTGGTGCAGACGGTGATAGCGGCCCGGCTCGACACGCTGCTGCCGGTGCAGAAGGCCGTACTGCTGGACGCCTCGGTGCTCGGCGACACCGTGTGGGTGGGGGCGGTGGCCGCGCTCGGCGACCGCGACCGGGAGGAGGTGGCCCGCCATCTCGCGCACCTGGAGCGCAGGCACTTCCTGCACCGGCGCCGGCGGACCGCGATCCCGGGTGAGGTCGAATACGCGTTCCGGCAGCTGCTGGTGCGCGAGGTCGCGTACTCCCAACTGCCGCGCACCACCCGGGCGGTGAAACGTCATCTCGCCGACGACTGGCTCAACGAGGTGACGGCCCATCGTCCCGCCGGGCCCACGGGCCGACCGGGCCGCAGGTCCACGGGGGTACCGAACGGCAGCGCGAGCGCGTACTGAGCGGGCCGCGTCCGCCGCGCGGCGGACGCCCCGGAAGGGCGCGGGGAAATACGCGACCGGCCAGGACGCGGTCACGGTCGCCGGTCGCCGGTCGCCGGTCGCGGGGGCCCGCTGGGGGTCGTCCCCCAGCGATCGTCCGATCGTGGTCATCCCCTCGCGGTCGTCCGATCGCGGTCGTCCGATCGCGGTCGTCCGATCGCGGTCGTCCGATCGCGGTCGTCCGACGGGCTCGGCACGGCACGGCCCGGCCTGGGCAGTGCCGTGCCGTTGCGTCGGACGGTGCACGGCCTTGAGCGGCTCGTGTCAGGCGTACGCGTAGAAGCCCTGGCCGGACTTGCGGCCGAGGAGGCCGCCTTCGACCATCCGCAGCAGCAGGGCGGGCGGCGCGTACAGGGGTTCCTTGAACTCCTCGTACATGGCCTCGGCGATCGAGACCGTGGTGTCGAGTCCGATCAGGTCGGCGAGGCGCAGCGGGCCGAGCGGGTGCGAGCAGCCCTGGACCATGCTCTGGTCGATCACCTCGGCGGTGGCCAGTCCGGCGTCGAGCATCCTGATGGCGGACAGCAGGTAGGGGAACAGCAGCGCGTTGACGATGAAGCCGGCCCGGTCGGGGGCGTTGACCGGCTGTTTCCCGAGTACGTCGGTGACGAACCGGGTGGCCCGCCGCGCGACCGGGTCCGCCGTCAGCACCGAGGGGATGATCTCGACCAGCGGCAGCACCGGAGCCGGGTTGAAGAAATGTATCCCGACCACGTGGTCCGGTCGCTCGGTGGCTCGGGCCAGCCGCACGATGGGGATGGACGAGGTGTTGGACGCGAGCAGGGCCTCCGGGCTCCGCACGATCTTGTCCAGGGTGGTGAACAGCTCGCGTTTGACGGCTTCGTTCTCCGTCACCGCCTCGATCACCAGCTGACGGTCGGCGAGTTCGCCCAGGTCGCGGGTGAACCGGACCCGGTCGAGCGTCGTCTGACGCGCCTCCTCGCTGATCTTCCCCTTGGCGACGGCGCGGTCGAGTACGGCGGTCAGCCGTCCGGGGCCCGACTCCAGCGAGGCGTCGGAGGAGACGGTGACGACGACGTCGAGTCCGGCGGCGGCGCACACCTGGGCGATGCCCATGCCCATGACGCCGCTGCCGACGACTCCGATCCGGCTGACGGTCTCCTCGTGCCGGTCGCTGCTCGTGCCGGTCATGCGGCGGCTCCCCAGGTCAGCAGTGACGCTCCGATCGACATGCCGCCCCCGAACCCGGTGAGCAGCACGAGGTCACCCGGGTGGAGCGCCCCGTCCCGGTTGGCCTCGTCGAGCGCGACGGGCACGGAGGCGCTGCCCATGTTCCCGTACTTGTGCAGGGTGCGGTGCGTGGTCGCGTTGCCGAGTCCGGCGCGGACCACGAGGTCGTCCAGCATGACCCCGTTGGCCTGGTGCGGGACGAAGTGCCGCACCTGGTCGAGCGGCACGCCGACGCGTTCCGCCAGTCCGGACAAGGCCCGCGGCACCTGGTCGGCGACGAAGTCGCGGACGCCGCGGCCGTCCATCCGGAAGAAGTGCCCGCCCGTCGCGACGGTCTCGGCGGACGCCGGGGTGCGGCTGCCGCCGGCCTCGACCCGGATGAGCTGGTGGGCGTCGCCTCGGCTGGCGAGTTCGACACCGACGATCCCGTACGGGGCCGGTACCGCGCCGACGATCGCGGCGCCCGCTCCGTCGGCGAACAGCACGGCGGTCCTGCGGTCGTCGAAATCGAGGATCCGGGAGTAGACGTCGGCGCCGATGACGAGGGCCAGGGCGTCGGGCCGGACCGTGACCAGGCTGTCCGCGAGCGCGAGCGCGTAGACGAAGCCGCTGCATACGGCGTTGATGTCGAAGCAGGCGGCCGACCGGGCGTCCAGTCCGTCCTGGACCAGGCAGGAGGTGGGCGGCTGCGGGAAGTCACCGGTGGAGGTCGCGACGATGATGTAGTCGAGCCGGTCCGCGGTCAGCCCTGCCTGGGCGAGGGCGGCGGCGCCCGCCCGGACGGCCAGGTCGGAGGTCGCCTCGTGCGGGGCGGCGTAGCGCCGGGAGCGGATCTGGGTCTTGCGCTCGATCCAGTCCGGGGTGACGCCGACCCGCCCGGCCACTTCGTCGTTGCCGACCTCGTTCTTCGGCACGTACGACCCGGTCGAGAGGATACCGGTGCGTGCCCTCGCCATCTCAGTCCTCCCGCAGCGGATTGATCCGCCGCACGCCGAGCCGGGCGCGCATTTCGGGGTCGGTCACGCCCAGACCCTCCTCAGGTGCCAGACACAGCACGCCGACTTTTCCGATGTGGCGGTTCTGCTGCACCAGGCGCGTCGCCTCGGCGACCTCGGTCAACGGATAAACCTTGGAAAGGGTCGGCACAAGATGTCCGAGCTGGAACAGCCGAATGCATTCCGCCTGTTCCTGGAGATTCGCGGCGTGGCTGCCGATGATTCTTTTCAGGTTCATCCAGAGATAGCGGTTGTCGAATTGGTGGTTGAATCCGGTGCTGGATCCACAGGTCACCACGGCACCGCCCTTGCGCACGACGAAGACGGATATTCCGAATGTGGCCCGGCCTATGTAGTCGAAGACGATGTGCGGATCCTCGCCCACCTGCCTGCGTATCTCGCGGCCCAGTCGTTTGCCGAGTTCGATGGTGTTTTCCGGGGTGCGCGGGACGTCGTCGCCGAGACCGATGTCGTTCCGGTTGATGACCACGTCGCAGCCGAGCCTGCGCAGTACCCGGGCCCGGTGTTCGGAGCCGACCACGCCGATCGGGATGCCGCCGCCGTTCTTCACCATCTGCACGGCGAACGCGCCCAGGCCGCCGGTGGCACCCCAGATGAGGACGATGTCGCCCTGCTTGACGCGCGCTCCACGGTCGCTGACCAGCATGCGGTAGGAGGTGGCGGCGGTGAGCAGGATCCCGGCCGCCTCCTCCCAGGTCAAATGGGCCGGCTTCGGGAGCAGTTGGCTCGCCCGCGCCACCGCGTAGTGGGCGAGCCCGCCGAAGTTCGTCTCGAAGCCCCAGATCCGCTGCTGGGCGCCGAGCATGGCGTCGGCGTGGGTGGCCGGCTCCTCCTCGTCGACCTGGACGCAGCTCACCACGACGTGGTCGCCGACCCGCCAGCGGCGTACGCCCGCGCCGACCCGTACCACGACGCCGGCCGCGTCCGAGCCCACCACGTGGTGCGGCAGGTCATGACGGGCCGCGAACCCTCCCTGGCGGGCGTTGCGTTCGAGGAAGTCGAAGGTCGGCACCGGTTCGAAGGTCGCCGACCAGACCGTGTTGTAGTTGATGGAACTGGCCATCACCGCCACGACGACTTCGTCCGGCGCGATGTCCGGCATGGGTACCCGGTCGACGTGTATCGACTTACGGACGTCTTTGTCGGCGACGTCGTCGAACATCCCGACATCCGCCGCGCGCAGATGGGCGGCCAGATATTCTTCGGGCAGTGGCGCGCGCTCCAGTTCTGCCGGGCCGGCATTCGCATACAGCGCCTCGGCCAAAGAATCCATGTCTTCCCCTCCACCATGAAGAACGCGCCGACGGAATCAGAGGCCACCGCCCGAGCCAGCAACACGCTACGGGACCCGTTACGTGCCGCCTACCCTTACTAGCCCCCTATCCGCCCTCTCCAATGCGGGGAAAAGGTATACGGCCGCGGGGGGTTCCGAACGGCCGAACAAAACCGAACCGAGTGGCGGGAAGGTTCGGTTCTCCGTCACATCGTCATGTCTCGCTGCTTGCCCGCCATCAGCGCGACATACACGATGAGGGAGGCCGCGAGCCCGACGGCCCACCCGTAATCGGCGAGCGGCCTGAGGAACGGAATGATCCCGTCGACCGGGAACGGCCCGGCCTTCTTCCCCTTCCCGTCCAGCGTGGAGTACGACCCGCCGACGGCCAGCACCCCGCCGGTCACGAAGGCGACGACGGCCCGCCAGTTCCATCCCGCCGCGTACCAGTACCGGCCCCCGGCGACGTACAGGTCGGCCAGGTGCAGCACGGTCCGGCGCACGATCCAGTAGTCGGCGATCAGGATCCCGGCGACCGTGCCGAGCAGCCCGCCGACCACCCCGAGCCAGGTGAAGATGTACAGCTCGGGCGTCGACGTCAGCTTCCACGGCATGACCAGTACGCCCACGATGCCCGTGATGATGGCGCCGGTACGGAAGCTGATCAGTTTGGGCGCCAGGTGCGACAGGTCGTACGCGGGGGAGACGACGTTCGCCGCGACGTTCACCGAGATCGTCGCCACGAACACCGTGATCAGCGCGAACAGCAGCCCGAAGACGTTGTCCGTCTTGCCGGCCAGCTCCACCGGGTCCCAGATCGCCACCCCGTACACCTGCTGCGAACCGGCCGTGACCAGCACCGACATCAGCGCGAACAGCGTCATCGTGGTCGGCAGGCCCAGCGTCTGGCCCCACATCTGGGCCCGCTGCCCCTTGCCGAACCGGGTGAAGTCCGGGATGTTCAGCGACAGCGTCGACCAGAAACCGATCATCCCCATCAGACCCGGGAAGAAGACCTTCCAGAAGCCCGCGCCCCAGCCGAGCGTCGACCGCTCGTGCAGCAGCGGGCCGAAGCCGCCCGCCTTGTGCGCGATCCAGATCAGCAGCACCACCGCACCGACCAGTACGAACGGCGCCGCCCAGTTCTCGAAGCGGCGCAGGGTGTCCATCCCCCGGTAGATGATGGCCAGTTCGATCAGCCAGAAGACGACGAAGCACAGCCACAGCGTCCACGGGTAGCCGCCGACCTTCGCGGCGTCCGCCCAGCCACCGAAGATCTTGCCCAGCAGCACGAAGATGCCCTGGCCGCCGATCCACGTCTGGATGCCGAACCAGCAGCACGCCACCGCCGCGCGCACGACGGCCGGCAGGTTCGCGCCCCGTACGCCGAAGCTGGCGCGGGCCAGGACCGGGAAGGGTATGCCGTACTTCGGGCCCGCATGGCCGGTCAGCAGCATCGGCAGCAGCACGATCACGTTCGCCAGGGCGATGGTGAGTACCGCCTGCTTCCAGTCCATGCCCAGGGCGACGAGCCCTGAGGCGAGCGTCCAGGACGGGATGCAGTGGGCCATGCCGATCCACAGGGCCACGAAGTTGTAGGTGGTCCAGCGGCGTTCGGCGAGCGGGACCGGGCGCAGGTCGTCGTTGGCGTAACGGCTCCCGGCCGGGTAGGTGTCGGCGGTCAGCTCGACGGCGCCCGAGGGTATGGCGGGGGGCGGAGCGGTGTCGGTCATGGGCACTCCGTTCTACGGAGGGGGACGGGGGAAGGTGGCCCTGCGGGTGCCGTCGACTGCCCTTTCCGGTCGGGGTGGTGCGACGACGGGACGGTCGTCGGTCATGCGTTCAGCGCGGGGATGACGTCCTGCCCGTAGCGGTCGACGACCTGCTCCTGCGCGTCGTGCATCGCGTACACCGCGAACTGGTCCACGCCCAGTTCCCGCAGCGCCCGCAGCTTTTCGACGTGCGCATCGGCCGGGCCGACCAGGCAGAACCGGTCGACGATCTCGTCGGGTACGAACCGGGTGTCGGGATTGCCGCTGCGCCCGTGGTGGGCGTAGTCGTAGCCCTGGCGGGCCTTGATGTAGTCGGTGAGTTCGTCGGGGACCTGGGCCGAGTGCTCGCCGTACTTGGCCACCAGGTCGGCGACGTGGTTGCCGACCATTCCGCCGAACCAGCGGCACTGCTCGCGCGCGTGGGCGAGTGCCTCGGGCGAGTCGTCCGCGGTGACGTAGGCCGGGGCGGCGACGCAGATCGTCACCTCGGCGGGGTCGCGTCCGGCGGCGACGGCGGCGTCCTTGACGGCCTTGACCATGTACTCGGTGAGGTAGAGGTCGGCGAGTTGCAGGATGAACCCGTCGGCCTGCTCCCCGGCCATCTTCAGGGCCTTCGGCCCGTACGCCGCCATCCACACGGGGAGTTCGGTGCCCGGCCTGATCCACGGGAACCGGACGGCGGTGCCGCCGAGGTCGGCCTCCTCGCCCCGGCCCAGCGCCCGGATGACCTTCATGGCCTCGCTGATCCGGGCCAGGGTGTTGGGCTTGCGGCCCGCCACCCGCATCGCCGAGTCGCCGCGGCCGATGCCGCAGACGGTGCGGTTGCCGAACATGTCGTTGAGGGTGGCGAAGGTGGAGGCGGTGACCTCCCAGGTGCGGGTGCCCGGGTTGGTGACCATCGGGCCGATGGTCAGTTTCGTGGTGTTCGACAGGATCTGGCTGTAGATGACGAAGGGTTCCTGCCACAGCACGGCGGAGTCGAAGGTCCAGCCGTAGGTGAAGCCGTTGCTCTCGGCCCGCTGCATCAGGCTGATGACACGGGAGGCCGGCGGGTCGGTCTGCAGGACGAGTCCGAAGTCCATGAGCGCCACTCCTAGGTGAGGTACTGACAGGTGGAGCGCGGGGTGTAGACGCCGTGGCCGGCGTGTCCGGTGTACTCCCGCTCGGTGATGACGGCCTCGCCGCGCGAGAACACGGTCTCGACCCGGCCGGTGAGCCGCCTGCCCTCGTAGGCCGAGTAGTCGACGTTCATGTGGTGCGTCGCGGCGGAGACGACCTGCTCGGCGTGCGGGTCGTAGACGACGATGTCGGCGTCGGCGCCGGGCGCGATGGTGCCCTTCTTCGGGTAGAGGCCGAACATCCGCGCCGGGGTGGCGCAGGCGATCTCGATCCAGCGGCGGCGGGAGATGTGTCCGTCCACGACGGCCTGGTGCAGCAGGTCCATGCGGTTCTCGACGCCCGGCAGACCGTTGGGGATCTTGGAGAAGTCGCCGCGGCCCAACTCCTTCTGGCCCGTGAAGCAGAAGGGGCAGTGGTCGGTGGAGACCACCTGGAGGTCGTTGGTGCGCAGGCCCCGCCACAGCGCCGCTTGGTGCTCGCGCGGTCGCAGCGGGGTGGAGCAGACGTACTTGGCGCCCTCGAAGCCGGGTTCGGCGAGGTTGTCGGTCGACAGGAACAGGTACTGGGGGCAGGTCTCGCCGAAGACGTTCAGACCGGCGTCGCGGGCCCTGGTCAGTTCGGCCACCGCCTCCTCGGCGGAGACGTGCACGACGTACAGCGGGGCCCCGGCGACCTGGGCGAGCCGGATGGCGCGGTGGGTGGCCTCGGCCTCCAGCAGGGCCTTGCGGACCTCGCCGTGGTAGCGGGGGTCGGTCTCGCCGCGCGCCAGGGCCTGCTCGACCAGGACGTCGATCGCGATGCCGTTCTCGGCGTGCATCATGATCAGCCCGCCGTTGTCGGCGGCGCGCTGCATGGCGCGCAGGATCTGGCCGTCGTCGCTGTAGAAGACGCCCGGGTACGCCATGAACTGTTTGAAGGAGGTCACACCCTCCTCCACCAGCAGATCCATCTCTTTCAGCGTCTCCGGGTGCACATCGGAGACGATCATGTGGAAGCCGTAGTCGATGGCGCAGTTGCCCTCCGCCTTGGCGTGCCAGGCGTCCAGGCCCTCGCGCAGGGAGCCGCCGACGCTCTGGATGGCGAAGTCGACGACGGTCGTCGTACCGCCCCAGGCGGCGGCCCGGGTGCCGGTCTCGAAGGTGTCCGAGGCGTAGGTGCCGCCGAACGGCATCTCCATGTGGGTGTGGCCGTCGACGCCGCCCGGGATGACGTACTTCCCGGTGGCGTCGACGGTCCGGTCGGCGGTGAAGGCATCGGCCGCCGCGGTGCCGGAGGCCGCGAGGGCGGCGACGCGGCCGTCCTCGATCAGGACGTCGGCGTGGATCTCGTCGGACGCGGTGACGACGAGTCCACCGCGGATGACGGTACGGCTGCTCATGTTCCCTCTCCTCGCGTTGACGGCGGTCGTGGAAAACGCAGGTCATGGGCGGTGGGTCCGGCACGCGCGCGGGTGGCCGGACGGCCGGCGGGGCGCGGCGCGCCGGTGGCCGGGCGGTCGCCCGGCGCCGGGGCCAGGGCCGCCGAACGGCAGGCAGCGTCCCGGGCCTCCGTCCCGGCGTGGTCCCGCGCCCCGGACCGGGCGCCGGGGAACCAGCCGCTCGTCACGGAGCGGTCAGCGGTCCGTACGCGCCCGGTGCGCGGTCGCGGTAGAACTGCCAGCGGTCGCGGACCTCCCGCAGCTTGGCCAGGTCCAGGTCGCGCACGACGAGTTCGGTCTCCTTGTCGCTCGCCGGCTCGCCGACGAACTGGGCCTCCGGGTCGACGAAGTACGTCGTGCCGTAGAAGTCGTTGTCGCCCAGGTCCTCGACGCCGACCCGGTTGATCGCGCCGACGAAGTACTCGTTGGCCACCGCCGCGGCCGGCTGTTCCAGCTGCCACAGGTAGCGGGACAGGCCGCGCGAGGTGGCCGACGGGTTGAAGACGATCTCGGCGCCGGCCAGGCCCAGGGCCCGCCAGCCCTCGGGGAAGTGCCGGTCGTAGCAGATGTAGACGCCGATCCGGCCGACCGCCGTCTCGAACACCGGCCAGCCGCTGTTGCCCGGACGGAAGTAGAACTTCTCCCAGAAGCCGTCGACCTGCGGGATGTGGGTCTTGCGGTACTTGCCGAGGTACGAGCCGTCCGCGTCGATCACGGCCGCGGTGTTGTAGAGGACGCCGGGTTGCTCCTCCTCGTACATGGGCAGGACGAGGACGATGCCCGCCTCCCGGGCCAGGGACTGGAAACGGCGTACGGTCGGGCCCTCGGGGATCTGCTCGGCGTACTCGTAGAACGCCTTGTCCTGGACCTGGCAGAAGTAGGGGCCGTAGAAGAGTTCCTGGAAGCACAGGACTCGGGCACCCTGCGCGGCCGCGTCGCGGACCGCCTGCTCGTGGACCTGGATCATCGATTCCTTGTCGCCGGTCCAGGCGGTCTGGAAGAGGGCGGCACGGATCACTCTGCTCATCGGGACCTCCGGTCGCTCGGTGTGCGGTGAGCCTAAGAAGTCCGGGGATGCGGTTTGAGTGGCAGTGTGTCACGTCTGCGAGGGTGTGGCGTGCCACCGTGTCACACCCGCTCCACGCCATGTTTCACCACCGTTTTCGCAGGTCGTTGTATGTTTCACCGCTGTTGCGCGTCGTGCGCGAGGAGCGCGATGTGCACCGACGCGGCCTGTTCGAAGTCGTCGAGGTCGACACCGAGCCGGGCCTGTATCGCCTCCAGGCGCCGGTAGAGCGCGGGCCGGGAGACATGGTGCAACTGGGCGGTGCGGGACTTGTTGCGGCCGGTGGCGAGGTAGGTCCGCAGTACGTTCAGCAGGTCCTGGTCGGCGCCGCACAGCAGCCCGTCCAGCTCGCGCTCCGCGAAGGACTGCACCTGCGGGTCGTCCCGCAGCAGCCGGACCAGGCCGCGCAGATGGACGTCCCTGAGCCGGACGACGGCCGGGAGGTCGAGGGCGGCGGCGGAGTCGGTCACGGCGTCGGCGACGTGCTGGGCCTCGCGGAGCCCGGCGGGCACCTCGTCCCAGGCGGTCCGCGGCCCGGCCGCGGCGACCACGGTCCGGGCCGGGCCCGACTCGGTCCGCAGCCGGGTCGCGAAGTGCGCCGTGAGGGCGTCCGCGTCCTGGTCCCGGGGCAGGCTGAGCAGCGTGGCGGTGACGCCGTCGGCGACCTCGGCGGCCAGCCCGGCAAGACCCAGCATCCGCAGCACCCGGTCGACTCCCGCGGGTTCGGCGTCCCGCACCACCAGCGGGACGAAGGTCCGCCGGTTGACCGGCAGCCCGGCCGCGCGGGCCCGCGGCAGCAACTGCCGCGCCGGTACGGCTCCGGAGACCAGGTCGGTCAGCAGGCCGAGCGCGGACTGCTCCTCCCAGGAGTGGGCCGCGCCGCCGAGCATGCGGTGCAGCACCAGTGCCTCGGCGGCCCGGTCGGCGAGCAGCCGGCCCGCGGCCGTGTCGCCGCGGTACCCGCACAGCACGATCTGGCCCCAGCGCTCCCCGCGCCCGCCCAGTTCGGCCCGGATCCAGTCGTCGCCCTCGCCGCCGCCCGCCTGGCGGGCGATGCGTTCCCAGTCGCGCAGCACGTCGTCCACCGCCGGCCGCTCCCCCGCCGTGGCCAGCACCCGGTGGGCGAGGTTGGTGACGACGACGGGGCAGGCGCTGTGCGAGGCGACCTCGTCGAGCAGGCTCTGGAGTGGCGCACCCGCCGTGATCAGGGCGGTGAGCGCGGTCCGTACGGTCTCCGAGAGGCTGACCGCGGCGAACTTGCGGCGCACCAGCCGGCACTGCACCTCCTCGGTCAGCTCGGCGAAGGGGAACGGCCGGTGCAGCACGACCAGCGGCAGGCCGCAGCGCTCGGCGACCCGGCGCATGGTGTCGGGCGGGGCCGGGAACGCCCGGCCGAGGCCCAGCACGACGGCGGCGGCCTCGGCGCGGTCCATGGACTGGATGTACTCGGCCTGCTTGTCCTCGTCACCGGCGAGCAGCACCCCGGTGGTGAGCACCATCTCGCCGCCGCTGAGCATCACGCCGACGTCGGCGGCCTCGGCCACGTGCACCCAGCGCACCGGCCGGTCGAGCTGGGCCGCGCCGGCCACCACCTCGGGCTCCCCGGCCAGCACCCGTTCCAGGGCGAGGACCTGACGGACCGACAGAACGGGTTCCGGGTGCTCCGGGGCGGTGGTCATGGCACGCTCCTCCTTCTTCTCCGCCTGCTCGTGCTGCTCGCCTCTCCTTCGGGGCGCGGGATGCCGTGCCGGGCCGCCCGGCCGTGCCCGGCCGCGGCCGGGCCCGGGTGTTACTGCGCGCCGCGGAGGGCGCGTTCGAGGATGTCGGCGCCCTCCTCGGCCTCCGCGGCGGTCAGTGACAGCGGTGGCGCGATGCGCAGCGCGCTGGTGTTGTGGCCGCCGCCCTTGCCGATCAGCAGCCCGCCCTCGCGGGCCGCCTCCAGGACGGCGGAGGCCGCGCCGGGGTCGGCCTCGTCGGTTCCCGGTCGCACCAGCTCGACGCCGATCATCAGCCCGCGCCCGCGCACCTCCCGTACGCCGGGCAGCTGCGCGGTGGCCGTCCGCAACCGGTCGATGAGCAGTCCGCCGACCCGCCGGGCGTTGCCCTGGAGATCGTGTTCCAGCAGGTAGGTGAGGTTCGCCAGGGCGGCCGCCATGGTGACCTGGGTACCGCCGAAGGTCGAGATGCTGTTGGAGTCGAGGCAGTTCATGATCTCGGCGCGGGCCACGACGCCGCCGACGGACATGCCGTTGCCGATGCCCTTGGCGAAGGTGACGATGTCCGGCGGGCCGCTGCGGGCGTGCGCCTGCCAGCCCCAGAAGTGGTCGCCGGTGCGGCCCCAGCCGGTCTGCACCTCGTCGGCGATCCAGAGGATGCCGTGTTCCTTGAGCACCTCGCGGAAGGCGGCGTACAGGCCGTCCGGCGGCGAGGTGAAGCCGCCGACGCCCTGGACGGGCTCGGCGATCAGGGCGGCGGGCGCCCGGGTGTGGCCGAGCAGGTCCTTCAGGTCCTCGACGCAGGCGGCGGTGAACTCGGCGTCGCTCAGTGCGGCGTAGGGGCCGCGGGTGCGGACGCCGCCGTGCACGTACAGGGTCTGGAGCGGGGACAGCGAGGTCGGGGACCAGCCGCGGTTGCCGGTGATGCCGACCGCGCTGAAGGAACGGCCGTGGTAGCTGTTGCGCATCGCCAGGATCGTGTTGCTGCGCCGGTGGGCGGTCGCGAGCAGCAGGGCGGTGTCGTTGGCCTCGGTGCCGGAGGTGGTGAAGAACACCCGGGCGTCGGGGATCTGCGAGACCTCGGCGATCCGCTCGGCGAGTTCGACCATCGGCCGGTTGAGGTACAGGGTCGAGGAGTGGATGATCCGTCCGGCCTGCTCGCTGACCGCCTTGGTCACCTCGGGCAGGGCGTGGGCGGTCATCGTGGTGAGGATGCCGCCGAAGAAGTCCAGGTACCGGTTGCCGTGCGCGTCCCAGACGTGGCGCCCCTCGCCGTGGGTGATCTCCAGCGGGTCCTCGTAGTAGAGCGCGAGCCAGTCGGGGAGGACGGCGCGGTGGCGGGCGTAGAGGTCGTTCACGGCTGCATCAGCCCTTCGTATGCGTCGGGGCGGCGGTCGCGGTAGAACGCCCACTGCTGCCGCACCTCGTCGATGAGGTCGAAGTCGAGGTCGCGGACGAGAAGCTCCTCGTCCTTGTCGCCGGCGACGTCGCCGACGAACTGTCCGCGGGGGTCGACGAAGTAGCTCGTCCCGTAGAAGTCGTTGTCCCCGTACTCCTCCTGCCCCACCCGGTTGATGGCGGCGATGAAGTACTCGTTGGCGACCGCCGCCGCGGGCTGCTCCAGCTGCCACAGGTAGGCGGACAGGCCGCGCGAGGTGGCCGACGGGTTGTACACCAACTGGGCGCCGTTCAGGCCGAGTTGACGCCAGCCCTCGGGGAAGTGCCGGTCGTAGCAGATGTAGACGCCGACCCTGCCGACGGCGGTGTCGAAGACCGGCCAGCCGGCGTTGCCGGGCTTGAAGTAGTACTTCTCCCAGAAGCCCTTGAGCTGCGGGATGTGATGCTTGCGGTACTTGCCGAGGTACGAGCCGTCCGCGTCGATCACGGCCGCGGTGTTGTAGTAGAAGCCGGACTGCTCGACCTCGAAGACCGGTACGACGATCACCATGCCGGTCTCCCGGGCCAGCTCCTGCATCCGGCGCACGGTCGGCCCGTCCGGCACCCGCTCGGCCCAGCGGTAGTGCTCCGGCTCCTGGACCTGGCAGAAGTAGGGGGCGTTGAAGACCTCCTGGAAGCCGATGACCCGGGCGCCCTGACGGGCCGCCTCGCGGGCGTGCTCCTCGTGTTTCGCGACCATGGACTCGGTGTCGCCGGTCCAGAGGGCCTGGACCAGAGCGGCACGTACGACATGGGCCATGAGCTGCTCCTTCGACGGGACGTCAGAGCCTCTACGCCTGTAGACACGGTTGTAGGGGGATGAACGTAAGCCTCCGGGACGGGCTTGCCAAGACCATCGTCGTCAACCCCGCGGAGTCGATCATGTTTCACACTCCAGTGGGCGAGCCGCCGGGCAGGTCAGGCGGCGAATCCGGCCACCCGGAGGGCGTGCACCAGGTCCCAGTGTCGCTCATCGGAGACATTCCGCGCGGCTTCCAGCAGGAGCGGCACGAGACGCTGCGGGTCGGCGGCGGCGCTGCGGGCCGCCTCCTGCGGGGTGCGGACGCGCACGTACGCGTCGAGCAGGGCCCGCACCTCGCGGGCGCGCCCCTCGTGCGCCAGCCCGAGCACCGCCGCGCCGATCTCCCCGGCGGGCCGGGCCACGCCCTGGCGCAGGATCCGCTCCCCGTCGGCGGCGCGCCCCGCCGCGACGAGCGCGTCGGCCGCGGCGACCAGCCGGCCGGCCGGGAGCGAGGCGGCCTCCCACAGCAGGGTGGCCCAGTCGGCGCCGAGCCCGGCGCGGTGCAGTTCGGCGGCGAGCAGTGGGAGCCGGGCGGGCGGCCACTGCGCGGCCTCGACCAGCAGGGCGTGCGCCTCGCCGGTGCGGCCCGCACCGCGCAGCCGCGCCAGCGCCCGTACGGCGTCCGCGACGGCAAGGGCCGCTGCGGTGTCGGGCGGCTCCGCCCGTGGCTGCGACGGCTCGGCCGCCGCCACGGCCCCGGCGAACCGGGCGCCGAGCGGGGCACGACGCCCGGCGGCGACCGCCGCCACGGGCGGCACCGGGCCGGACACCGGGGGCACGGGGACGGGGCCGCCGTCGTCCTCCCCGGCCCCGGCGAACCGCGCACTGCCGCGGCGCCGGCGACTGGGTCGCTCGACGGGTGGGGCGGCCTCGGCCGCTCCGGGCGGCGTGGCCGCGGTGCCCGCAGTGGCCGCAGTGGCCCGGACATCGCCAGGGCCAGTACGGGCACCGGCCGCCCCGGGTGATGTGGCAGGGGCGGCGCGGTGGCCGTCGGCCGGAACGTCGTGGCCGTGTTCCCGGGCACGCGGGCCCGCTGGGCGCAGGGGGTCGCCGTGCGGGGACTCGGTGGCGCGGTCCACCGGGTGCGCCCCGACGGCCGGGCCGCCGTCCCGTACGGCATCAGGCGCACCCGGATACCGGCCGTCCCCTCGCGCGTCGCCACCGGCCGCCGCCCCGTGTCCGATCCCCTCTCCGAACCCCTCGGCCGCCGGGAGCCGTCCGTCGGCCGACGGCGCCCCGGGGCGCGCGCCCGGACGGTCCCGCGGCGCCGGGACCCCGGCCGGGAGGCGGGGCGACGAGCCCGCGGCCCCCGGTGCCGCACCGTCCCGCGGCCCCGCGGGGAGGTCGTAGCCGCCCGGGACCGCGTTCCCGTCGGCGCCGCGCCGGATCGGCCGGGCGTCCCGGGCCCGGCCCGCGGCCTCCCGGCGGTCCGACTCGGCCAGCCGTGTGCGCAGCTCCTCGCAGCGGGCGGTCGCCCGTCGGTGGTCGTCGCGGGCCCAGGCGAGGTCGTGACGCAGGGCGCGGGCCGCTTCGGAGGTGGTGGCCGAGGCCAGCAGCCGCTCCGGTTCCCGGTGCCGTTCGGCGGCGTGGCGCCGCTCCTGGAACATCGCGTCGAGGCGGTCGGTCAGCTCGTCCCGGGCGCCCGGCCGGGTGTCGTACGCGGTGAGCGCGGCCGAGTGCAGCGGCCGGGCGTGGTCCCGCTGCGCGGCGGCGACGCCGGGGCCGTGGCCCGCCGCCAGGTCCTGAAGCAGCGCCTCCACCACGTCCCACGGCGGGATCTCCCGGCCGTCCAGACAGGCCCGCATGCCGTCCGGGTCCCGCTGCCAGAAGACCGCGCACCAGCCGTCGTGCCCGTCGAGGCGCGCCAGCAGACCGTTCAAGTAGTTCGCGAACTCCCGCACCTGTCCGGGGAGTTGATCCACTGCCATCGCCCAACTCCTGACGGACCGGAGCACTCAGGCCGACAGAGAACACCAACCGTGTTACGCCCCGGCTACAGGGAGTTTTCCGGGCGCGTGCGACCGCCGCGGACGGCCCGCCCGCCGTGGCCGCCAAGAGGCCCCGGCGTTCTCCGGACTCACACGTCGACCAGTACGCAGCCCTGCGCCAGGTCGTCCATGGACAGCCCGAGCGCCCGGACCAGTGCGGCGACGGTGAAGAAGGCCGGGGTCGGCGCCCGGCCGGTCTCGATCTTGCGGAGCGTCTCGGCGGAGATGCCCGCCTCGGCGGCGACCTCCGTCATGCTCCGACCGCCACGTGCCTCGCGCAGCAGCCGCCCGAGCCGCTCGCCGCGCTCGCGTTCTTCTGGGGTGAGAGGGGTGCGCACCATACGGCCATTCTAATACCGGTATAGAAATTGGCGTGATGGAGTTCAAGACGGACTCGTCGATCGACGCGACGCACGCGGCGGGCGGATCGTTGCACGCGGCGGGCGGATCGTCGCATGCGCGGGAGGCCCGGCAGTCGTCCGCCCCCGGCTGTGGACGTGTCCGGAGCCGGGGGCGGACGGGGGGGATCACCGGGTCGGGTTTACCACCATGGCCGAGCCGCCGCCCCTGCGGACCGTCTCCGCCGCCGCCAGCCACTTGCCGTTCGGCAGGCGCTGCACGCCGGTCGCGGCGCCGATCTCGGGGTTGAGCGAGAAGGCGTGTCCGACGGCTTCGAGCCGGGTCCGGAGATTGCTGTTGTAGAGGCCGGGTTCGAGTTCGGTCGTGGCCGCGTTGCGCTGGCTGGCGCGCGGCGCGGCGATGGCGTCCACCAGCGGCAGGTGCCGGTCCAGGAACTCGGTCAGGGTCTGCAGCACGGTCGTGATGATGGTCGCGCCGCCGGGTGAGCCCAGCGCCACCACCGGCTTGCCGTGCCGGTCGAGCACGATCGTCGGCGCGATCGACGACCGCGGACGCTTGCCGGGACCGGGCAGGTTCGGGTCGTGCACGGCCGGATTGGCCGGGGCGAAGGAGAAGTCCGTCAGCTCGTTGTTGAGGAGGAACCCGCGGCCCGGCACGGTGATCGCGCTGCCGCCGGTCTGCTCGATGGTGAGGGTGTAGGAGACGACGTTGCCCCACTTGTCGGCGACCGTGAGGTGGGTGGTGTTCTCCCCCTCGTACGTCGTCGGCGCCGCCGTGCCCCCGGCGCCGCAGGGCACGGGGTGGCGCGGGTCGCCGGGCGCGACCGGGCTGGTCAGCACCGTGTCGTCCTTGATCAGGCAGGCCCGCGAGTCGGCGTACGACTGCGACAGGAGCTGTTTGGTCGGTACGTCCTCGAAGGCCGGGTCGCCGACCCAGCGCCCGCGGTCCGCGAACGCGATCCGGCTCGCCTCGATGTAGCGGTGCAGGTACTGCGTCTCGGTCGCCTTCGAGAGGTCGGTCTTCTCCAGGATGTTGAGGGCCTCGCCGACCGTGGTGCCACCGGAGGAGGACGGCGCGATCGAGTAGACGTCGAGCCCGCGGTACGAGGTCTTCGTGGGCGCCTGGAGCTTGGTCCGGTAGGCGGCGAGGTCCTTCTCGGACAGGTCGCCGGGGCGCGCGTTCCAGCCCGAGGCCGGGTCCACCGGCGGGTGGTTGACGGTGGCGACGATGTCCTTGCCGAGGTCCCCGTGGTAGATGGTGTCGACGCCCTTGCGGGCCAACTCCTCGTAGGTGCGGGCCAGATCGGGGTTCTTGAAGGTGGAGCCGACGACCGGCAGCTGCCCGTTCGGCAGGAACAGTTCGGCGGTGTCCGGGAAGTAGCGGAACCTGGTCTCGTTGGCGGCCGTCTGCGAGCGGAAGGTGTCGTCGACGGTGAAGCCGTCGCGGGCGAGCCGTTCGGCCGGCTTGAGGACCGTCGCCAGGTTCCGGCTGCCCCAGTTCCGCAGGGCCGTCTGCCAGGTGGCGGGCGTGCCCGGGGTCCCGACGCTGAGGCCGCTGCTGACGGCGTCGGCGAAGGCGAGGGGTTTGCCGTTCTCCGTGAACAGGCCGGAGTCGGCGCTGAGCGGCGCGGTCTCCCGCCCGTCGAGGGAGTGCACGGTCCGGGTCCTGGCGTCGTAGTAGACGAAGTATCCGCCCCCGCCGACGCCGGAGGAGTACGGCTCGGTGACCCCGAGGGCGGCGGCCGTGGCGACGGCGGCGTCGACCGCGTTGCCGCCCTTCTTCAGGACCTCGATGCCCGCGGCCGAGGCGTCCGCGTCGACACTGGCGACCGCGCCGCCGTAGCCGACGGCCACGGGGGCCTTCTTCGGGGTGGTGCCCGCGGCACCGGGCGGCGCTGCCGCCCCCACACACACGACGGCGGCCGAGACCGTCAGGACCGACAGTTTTCGCGCGACAGGGCGACGCATCCGCACCTCCACCGAGTGATCTCTCGCGCAGCTTAACCCAATGCCATGTCCCCGTCAGGCCCGTCTCGAACACCGGTTTGTCTCGGCCCGCTACCATGCGCGCCCATGAGTGACGACGTACGCAACATCATCCTGGGCGTGGTGGCGGCCGGCATCAGCGCCGGGCTCGGCTGGCTGGCCCGCACCACCTTGTGGAGGCGCAGGCTGCGGCGCAAGCAGGCGTTCTTCGGGCTTCCGGAGAACTCGGAGTCGCTGCTCGTCGTCAACCGCGACCCCGCGACCTCCGAGCCCGCGGTCCACCGCTTCGACGTCTTCGCCCTTCTGGAACTGGCCGGGCTGATCAAGGAGTGCGGCGCGCATCCGCAGATGGTGACCCAGGACAACGTCCAGCAGAGCTTCGGCGAGCGCACCGAGTTCTGCGTGGGCGGCCCGGGGTCGAACCGGCGCATGCTGGCCCACATGACCGCGATGCTACCCGGGGTACGGGTGAACATCGACCCGGAGCCGGGCCCGGACCGAGCCGCCTTCCAGATCGGCAGCGAGCGCTACCGCCTGGAGTCGGGCGTCACGGAGTACGTGCTGCTGGCCCGGCTGACCGCGGGCGAGCGGCGCGAGGCACGGCCGGTGTTCCTGTTCTGCGGCCAGCGTGCGATCACCAACCAGGCCGCGACCCGCTATCTCGCCCGCAACCACGAGCGGCTGGCGCGCAAACACGGCACCGGCTCCTTCGTGCTGCTGCTGAAGGTGGTCAATTCGCAGGCGTACGGACCGGACGTGGTCGAACTGGTCGGCGATGTGACGCGGGCCGCGCAGGCACCGCTGCCGACGACGGAGGCACCGCGCTCGCACCGGGCGTCCTGAGCCATTCCGCCCAGCGGACCCGGGCGTCCCGACGGGCGCTCCGCGCGGCGGTCGCCCGGGAACGGGTGCGGGCGGTCCACAACGGGCGCAACCCGTCCGGCGCGCAGCTGACCTTCTCCTCACCGGCGGACGACCCGTCCTGCGGGTCCCTGCCACCGCGCGAGCAGTGATCTCCGGCTGCCGCCGGGCGGGCCTGGCCCCGTGAGCCGCTGCCCCCTACGGTCGCGGGGCGGTGGGTGGGCCCCCTCCGGGCAGCAGCTTCTCCGGTCCGGCCGCGACGACGTCGACGGCCTCGGTCTTGGGACTGCGCTGCTCACGCCGGGCCACCCAGCCGGCGAACCACGAGAGCAGCATGCACATCCCGATGTAGATCGGTGAGATCACCATCACCACGGGGATGAACGGCAAATCGTAGTCGAGGTTGGACGCGATCAGCTTCCCGGCATGGAGGAACTCCTCATAGGTGATCAGATAGCCCAGCGAGGTGTCCTTCAGGGCCACCACCAACTGGCTGATGATGGCGGGCAGCATCGCCCGCACCGCCTGGGGCACGAGTACGTACGCCATCACCTGGGTCTTGTACATGCCGAGCGCGAACGCGGCTTCCTTCTGGCCTCGTTCGACGGCGTTCACGCCGGAGCGGAACACCTCGGCGAGCACGGACCCGTTGTAGAGGGCGAGCCCGGCGACCAGGGCGGGCAGTGGCTGCACCCTGAGCGCCACGAAGATGAAGAAGATCATCACCAGTACGGGCATCGCGCGGAAGAACTCGACGACGGCCGTCGCCCCCAGGCGCACCGCCCGGTGGTCCGACAGCCGCCCGGCGGCCAGCGCCCCGCCCAGCGCCAGCGACAGGACGGCCGCCAGCGCGAACGCCTTGAGGGTGTTGCCTAGGCCGCGCAGCAGCAGCTCCTGGATGCCCTGGTACTCGAAGGGCATCCACTTGCGGTAGGCGAACTGGCCGGTGGTGAGCAGGAGGGAGACGATCCAGCCGAGCAGGGCGAGGATCACCGCGACGGACAGCACTCCGTAGACGCGGTGCCGCTGGACGGTGCGCGGCCCGGGGATGTCGTAGAGGGCGCCGGCCTGGCTCATCGGACCACCCCCCACTTCCGCTCCAGCAGGTGGAACAGGGCGCTGATGGCGAGCGTGACGATCAGGTAGCCGACGGCGATCCAGACGAACGTCCAGACGATGTCGTAGCCGAGTTCGCCGAGGGTCCTGTATGTGCCGAGCAGTTCGGTGACGCTGAACGCGCCCGCGATGGCCGAGTTCTTGGCGAGCGCGATGAGGGTGGAGCCGACCGGCGGGATGACGGACCGGAACGCCTGGGGAAGGATCACCAGGTTGAGGGTCTGCCCGAAGGTCATGCCGAGGCTGCGGGCCGCCTCGCCCTGCCCCTTGGGCACGGTGTTGATGCCGGAGCGCAGTGCCTCGCAGATGAACGCGGAGGTGTAGCAGCCGAGCGCGATGACCGCGAACACCTGGAACGGCAGGACGAGTCCGAACCGGGGAAGTCCGAGCAGCACCGCGAAGAACAGCAGGGTCAGCGGGGTGTTGCGCAGGACGGTGACCCAGGCGGTGCCGATCGCCCGCAGCGACGCGACCGGCGCCACCCGGAAGGACGCCATGAGGAAGCCCAGGAGGAGGGCCAGCACCGAGGCGTAGACGGTGAGTTCGACAGTGCCGAGGAAACCCCGGAGGTAGGTGGGGAAGTTGTCTGTCAGTACGTTCAAGCCGTCCTCGCTCAGCTCGCCGGGTAGCGGTCGATCGCGGGTGGGCGGGGCGCCGGCACGCCGGACAGGCCGAGCGTCGCCTCGTACGCCTTCTTCCAGTCGCCGTTCCTCTCATGTGCCTCCAACGCGTCGTTGAGTGCGAAGCGCAGGGCGTTGTCGCCGCGCGGTACGCCGATGCCGTACGGCTCCTCGGAGAACGGCTCGCCGGCGAGCTTGAGTTCGCGGGGGGCCTTGGCCACGTAGCCGAGGAGGATCGCGTCGTCGGTGGTGACGGCGTCGACCTGGTAGGTGAGCAGGTTGTCGACGCACACCGAGTAGGCGTCGTAGGAGACCAGGATCGCTTGCGGATAGTCGGCCAGGATGCGCTGGTAGGGGGTGGAGCCGGCCGCCGAGCACACGCGTCTGCCCGCCAGGTCCTCGGGGCCGTGGATGTGCTTCTGGCCCCTGCGGACCAGCAGCGACTGCCCGGCCAGGAAGTAGGGCCCGGCGAAGCCGACCAGCTTCTTGCGGCCCGCGTTGATGGTGTAGGTGCCGACGTAGTAGTCGATCTGGCCGTTCCGCAGGGCGGTTTCGCGGTTGGCGGAGGCGATGGTCCTGAAGTCGATCGATTCCGGCGGCAGACCGAGCGAGGCGGACATCATGCGGGCGATCTCGATGTCGAAGCCGGAGTAGGTTCCGGTCGCCGGGTCCCGCTCGCCGAGGTAGGGCTGGTCCTCCTTGGCCCCGACGACGACGTGGCCGCGCTGCTTGGCCCTGGTCCAGGTCGGGGAGTCGGGGAGCCGGAAGCCCCGGGCCACCTGGTAGCGGGGAAGCGCCGAGGCCGCGGGGCCCTTGCCGGGCGGGCTGCCGGCCTTGCCGCACCCGGCGGCGAGCAGCGCGGCGAGCGCGGCCAGGGCCAGGGTGAGGTGCGGATGTCGCGTCGCGACACGGCCCAGGTGCACACGTCTGGTACGGAACATGGGTGGCACTCCCCCGGCTCAGTGCGTGAGGATCTTGGGCAGGGAGTCCCTGGCCTGGCCGCTGTCCGGGCTGGTGGAGCCCTCCTCCGGGACGCGGTCCTCGGCGACGCGGCCGTCGGTCCTGATGCCGGGCCGGACCGGCCGCCCGGCTCGGGCGGCTCGGGCGGCTCGGGCGGCTCGGGCGGCTCGGGCGGCTCGGGCGGCTCGGGCGTGGGGTTCAGGGGACTGAAGGGGTTCGGGGGAACGGTGGTCGGCCTCCTCCCGCCGGTGCCCGCGCGCCCTGCCCTGCCGGCCCCTGCCCGACCGCTCCCTGCCCGGCCGCGCCGGTGTCCGGTCCGTCGCGGGCCGCGGGCGGCCGTCGGGTCCGGCCGTTCCCGAACGGGCGTCGTCCAGCCGGTCGACCGTCCTGCCCGGCGTCGATGTCCCGGATCCCGACGGGCCGAGGACGACGACCACCTCTCCCTTGCCGACGGTGAGGCCGATGTCCCGCAGCACATGCGGCTCGCCGTAGTACCTGTTGACGTCACTCAGCTCGATCAAGGGATCGACGGCCATACGCAGCCCTACTCACTCTCAGCTGTGTCGTGGTTGCCGAAAACTATCCAGACAAAGGTGGACTTAATACACGACACGCACTTTCGGACATTAGCCGTATTTACTGTGCTTCATCTCCCTCATTCAGGCTTCGGCGACCTCCGCGTACAGCTGCGACAGCTCGGGAACGCCGCTCGCCGCCCACTCCTGGCCGTCCGCGACGACATCGAACTCGCGCCCGGACGCGAGCCGGACGACGGGCTGCCCGCCGGGCCGGATCACCCAGTGCGCGCCGGGCACGGTGCGCACGAGGACCGTGCCCAGATACAGCCCCGCGTCATTGCCCAGCCAGGGCAGGGCCTCCGGGTCGTCGCGCCAGCGGGGCAGCACCTGGTCGAGCGCTTCCAGCGAGGCCACGGAGTCGTCGAGCCGGACCTCCTCCCGCAACGCCTGGGAGCGCAGCAGATCGCACTCGGACAGCAACTCGGCGAGACCCTCGGGATCGAGGGGCAGCACCGGGGCAGCGCTTCTTCTGTGCCGATTGCCCAGGAAGGGGATGTTCATACGCCCAGCGTGGCACCGACCGGGTCGGGGGCACCACAGGGCGGGCGCGGGTGTCGTCCTAGACGTCCAGGTCCGCCACCACCGGGGCGTGGTCCGAGGCGCCCTTGCCCTTGCGCTCCTCGCGGTCGACGTACGCGTCCTTGACGGCTTCGGTGAACGGCCCGTTGCCGTAGACCAGGTCGATGCGCATGCCCCGGTTCTTGGGGAAGGCGAGCTGGCGGTAGTCCCAGTAGGTGTAGGGCCGGTCGTACTTGAGGGGGCGGGGGACGACGTCCGACAGGCCCGTCTCGCGCAGCGCGGCCAGGGCGGCGCGCTCGGCCGGGGTGACGTGGGTGAGTCCCTCGAAGGCGGCCACGTCATAGACGTCCTCGTCGGCCGGCGCCACGTTGTAGTCACCGAGGACCGCGAACGGCCGGCCACCCGACGCGTCGCCGGCGACGGCGGCCCGCAGCGCCTCGAACCACTGGAGCTTGTAGGTGTAGTGCGGGTGGTCGACCTCGCGGCCGTTGGGCACGTACACCGAGCAGACGCGGACCGGGCCGCAGGTCGCGGAGATCGCCCGGGGCTCCACCGCGCCCTCGTAGCCGGGGTCGCCGGGCAGGCCCTTGACGACGTCCGCCAGGCCGACGCGGGAGAGCACCGCCACGCCGTTCCACCGGCCGGTCGCGTTGACCGCCGCCTCGTAGCCCAGCTCGCGCAACTGGTCCCGGGGGAACTGGTCCTCGGCGACCTTGGCCTCCTGGAGGCACAGCACGTCCGTGCCACTGCTCTCCAGCCAGGCCAGCAGCCTCGGCAGGCGGGCGGTGATCGAGTTCACGTTCCAGGTCGCGATGCGCATGCTTCACAACCTACCCGGCGGCACTGACAACGCCCGCCCGCGCTCAGACCTCGGCGCTGGCTCCGGCCGCGAGCCGCTGGTGGTCCGAGCCGCCGAGGGCGCCGATCTGCCGGTCGTAGATCGGCCGGGCGAGGTCCGTGAGCAGGGCGTCGTGGATGTCGTAGGCGCGCTGCGGTCCGACCTCGCGGACGTAGTCGATGACCTCGGAGATCTTGTTCCAGGGAGCCATCACCGGGAGCATCAGCGTCTCGACGGGGCGGTCGGGAACGGTGAGCGCGTCACCGGGGTGGAAGACTCGGCCGCCGTCGATCAGGTAGCCGACGTTGGTGATCCGCGGGATGTCCGGGTGGATCACCGCGTGCCATTCGCCGTGGACCTGGACGTCGAAGCCCGCGGCGGTGAACGCGTCACCGTGGCCGACCGTGTGCACCCGGCCCGGGAAAGCCGCCGCGATCTGGTCGGCGACCGATTTCAGGGTCCAGACCTCGGCCGCCGGGTTCGCCTCCATGGCGGCCCGCAGCCGTCCCTCGTCGAAGTGGTCCGGGTGCTCGTGCGTGATCAGGATCGCGTCCGCGCCGACAGCGGCGTCGGCCTCGCTGAAACCACCGGGATCGAGGACGAGCGTCCGCCCGTCCTGCTCCAGCCGGACGCAGGAGTGGGACTTCTTCGTGAGCTTCATGCAGCCCATCCTCCCCCTCCCCCGTGCCGTGCGCTCACTCCGGCGTGGTCTCTTCCCGGATGACCCGCTGGGCCACCCTGAACGCGCTGTTCGCCGCGGGTACGCCGCAGTACACGCCCGCCTGTAGCAGCACTTCCTTTATCTCGTCTGGGGTCAGGCCGTTGCGCAGCGCCGCCCTGGTGTGAAAGGCCAGCTCCTCCAGATGACCGCCCGCGACCAGCGCGGTGAGCGTGACGCAGCTGCGCGAGCGGCGGTCGAGTCCGGGCCGGTTCCAGATCTCGCCCCACGCGTACCGGGTGATGAACTCCTGGAAGTCCCCGGAGAAGTCGTCGGACTGCGCCAGCGCCCGGTCGACATGGGCGTCGCCCAGCACCTCACGGCGGACCTTGAGACCCGTCTCGTACGAGTCGGGCCGCCCGGCCGGCTGGGCGGGTACGACGGGCGGGGCTATCTCGGCTATGGGCGCGGTCTGCGGCGGGGCGGCGACCAGGACCGGCTTGACGGGGGGCGCCACGATGGCGGCCATCTGGCCGGTCGTCGAGTCGAAGGCCGGCTGCCAGGCACTGGAGAAGTGCCGCACCAGCAGGTCGGTGACGGCGCCCGGCTGCTCCACCGGGACCAGGTGGGAGGCGCCGGGAACCACCGCGAGCCGGGCGTCCGGTATCCCGGCGACCAGGGTGCGCGCCTCGGCCGGGCCGGTGACCTGGTCGTCCGAGCCGACCAGCACCAGCGTGGGCACTCCGACGCGGCCCAGCTCAGGACGTACGTCGAAGGTGGCCAGCGCCTCGCAGGCGGCGATGTAGCAGCCCGGGTCGGTGGTGCGCACCATCTGCACGGCCCACTCGGTGATCGCGGGCTGCGCGGCGGCGAAACCGCCGGTGAACCAGCGGTCGGGCGAGACGCGGGCGATCGGGTCGAGCCCGTTCGTCCGCACGATCACGCCGCGCTGCCGGAACTCGTCGGGCGTGCCGAACCTCGGCGAGGTGGCGACCAGCGCGAGCGAGGCGACCCGCTCCGGGTGGCGCAGGGCCAGTTCCATGCCGATCGCACCGCCCAGCGCACAGCCCGCGTAGCCGAAGCGCTGCACGCCGAGCGCGTCGAGCGTGGCGAGCAGCCGGTCGGACAGTTCGGTGACGGAGCCGGCCGGATGGGCGGGCGCGCCGCCGTGCCCCGGCAGGTCGAACCGGAAGACACGCCACTGTCTGGTCAGTTCGGGGACCTGGCGATCCCACATGTGCCAAGTCGTGCCGAGCGAGGGGCCGAGGATGAGGACCGGAGCATCTTCGGGGCCGTCGAAGCGGTACTGGAGGGCAGGGGTCGTCGTCTCACTCACCGTTCCACGCTAACCGCCGGTTCCCTCCATCGGGTCCCTGGCCCCCCACTCTCCACACCGGGTTCCCTAAGATCATCGGAGAATTATCACGCAACATTCACCGGATGGCGAACTATTGCATCGAAGAGGTAACCCTGTGTGTTCGGCGTGGTGATGTCGGGCTGAGTGCGGCCCGCGGCGTCGGTGGCGCGGGCCAGCAGGACGTACCCGCCCGGGGCCGGCGGACGCCAGTCGGTGGACCAGCGGACCCAGCCCGCCCGGCGCGGCGCGTCGTGCAGCCGGGCCCGCCGCCAGGTCGTGCCGCCGTCGGTGCTGACGTCGACCCGGACGACGCCCCCGGCGCCGGACCAGGAGCGGCCGGTGAGCCGGTGTCCGGTGGCGTCGAGGCTCGCGCCCCAGTCCAGTTCCCAGGCGCTCTTGACCGTCTGCCGGGTCAGCGGCGCGCTGCCGCCCTGCGGATAGGCGTCGCCGAACAGCCGGTAGAAGTCGGTGTTCCACGGCGAGTAGAGCGGCTGTGCCGACACCTCGATGTCGCCGACCCACTTGATCGAGGCGATGCCCGCCCAGGAGGGCACCACGACGCGTACCGGGTGGCCGTGGTCGTACGGCAGCGGCTCGCCGTTCATCTCGTAGGCGAGCAGTACGTCGTCCAGGGCCTTGGACAGCGGCAGGGGGCGGCGCACCCGGCCGAGGTCGGTGCCGTCGGCCGTGACGTAGTCGGGGTCGAGGCCGCGGGGCATGACGTCGACCGCGTGGGCGCCGAGCCCGGCCCGGCGCAGGACGTCGGCCAGCCGGACGCCGGTCCAGCGGGCGGTGCCGATCGCGCCGAGCGTCCAGGCCGTGCCGGACACGATCTCGCCCTGCTGACTGGTGAAGAAGCTGCGCCCGTTGCCCGCGCACTCCACGAATGCGGTGCGGGTGACGGCGGGCAGACGTTTGAGGTCGTCGAGGGAGAACTCGACGGTCCGGTCGTGGACGAGGCCGTCGCCCCGGACGGTGAGGGTCCAGTCGGCGGCGTCCAGGACGGGGGTGACGGTGTGGTTGCGGACGAAGAAGTGGTCGACCGGGGTGTGGTAGCCGGTACCGGAGAGGGAGGCGAACCTGGTCTCGGCGTTGGTGCCGCGCACCGTGAACCACTCGTCGGGGAGGGCCTTGACGATGCCACCGGCGGCCGGAACGGGCATGACGGGGGTGGGCACGTCGGGGGTGGATGCGCCGAGGGCTGGGGTGGCGAAGGCTGGGGTGGCGGCGGCTCCGAGGGCGGCTGCCGCCAGGAGCCTGAGCATGTCCCGCCGGGAGACCCCGTCCGCGCGGGCCGCACCGGCCAGCCATTGCCGCAGGCGAAGCCGGTCGTAGGCGGATTCGCCGGTGGAGTGGCGGGTACGGCCGGAGGCACGGTCGGCGGTGTGGGCAGCGGTGGATCGGGTTGATTCGGGGGCGAATTCTGGGGTGGATTCTGGGGCGGATTCGGAGACGGATTCGGAGGTGCGCATCGTGCGGGCCTGCCTTTCGGACGGGGCGGTGCGCGGGTGGAGGGTGTGTGCCGGGAGTGCGGGCGGGTGATGCGCGGACGGACGGTGCGCGGACGGACGGTGTGTGTATGGGGGGCGCGGACGGCGGTACGCAGGCGGTGGCCCTCGAACCGGAAGCCGAAGCCATGTGCCAGGGGTCACGAGCCGCGGGGCACGGGGCACGGGGCACGAGCTGCGGGGACGCGGTGACCGGGCCCCGGTGCCGGCCCCGGTGCCGCGAGGCGGACCGGTGCGGGCCGGAATGGCCGGCCGAGCCGGAAGTGGGAGGGCCGGTGGTGAGAGGCCGTCAGTCGATGACGATCAACAACAACAGCGAGGGAACGCGAACGCGCGGAACCGCGGGGCGGCTGGGCGGCGTCGGCTGCTGATCATGGGGCCATGGTACGAGGGGACGGGCAGCGCGGGCAGGGAATCCGGCGGAATGACGGCGGAAGCAAGTCGGAACGGCGCCGCCCGCCGACCGACCCGGGAACCACCGCCTCGCCTGCGGCACCCGGCCTCCGCACGGTCAGCTGTCGCCCAGCGAGTCCAAACCGGTCAACGCGCCGACCGGGTCCGGGTCCGAAGTGCCACGGGGCCACCAGTCCTCGCGGCCCGGTTCCGATTCGTAGGCGTACCACAAGCCGTCGCGGCCGAGGCGGAGTTGAACGTGCCCCCGGGGGTGGGTGAGGTGGTTGCGCCAGGGACGGAACGCGGGGAGGTCGGCCGCGAGCAGCAGGGGGCGGGCCCGGTCGAAGCGGCCCGCCGGTGGGTCCCAGGGCTCCTCCAGGACGGCGAGCCCGTCGAGTCCGCCCTGCCGCCAGGCGGCGACCGCCCGCGCCAGGTCGGCCGGGGTGCGGTCCGCGGCTGCTGCCAGGGAGGAGTAGAGCGCCCGGGTGGCGGCGGTCAGGCCGGAACCGGGGCGCGCGGCGGCCAGGCGCACCGCGTCCTGCCACAGGGTCAGTTCGCCGACCGGGTCCCGGCCGGTGGACAGCAGCAGGTGCGCGCGGGCGGCGGCGTCCGTCGCCAACTGGTCCAGGGCGAACGGGTCGGGGCCGCCCGGTGCCGCCGGGTACACCGGGGGCTGTTCGGGGTGCGCGGGCGGGGGCAACGGGACTGGAAGCGGCGGGAGTTCGCGTGCGGCAAGTGCCTCGGCGGCCCGTACACCGGGCAGCGGTTCCGGTCGCCGGTGCTGCGCGGCGCGGGCCTCGGCGGTGGCGCTGCGGCGGGACAGCGCGTCGAGGAGCCGGCGCTCGCCCCGGCCGCGCAGCAGGAGCAGGACGAAGGGGTCGGCGTCGAGCAGCCGGGCCGTCTGGTAGCAGAGGGCGGCGGCGTGCTTGCAGGGGTGGCCGGAGTCGGGGCAGTTGCACCGCGGATCCAGGTCGCCGGGGCCGGGCAGCAACGCGGCGCCGCTGTCGGCCAGCGACTCGGGCAGCTGCCGGTCGAGCAGCGCGGCGATGCGGCCGGGCCGTTCGGCGGCGGCGTCCAGGAACCGCTCCCAGTCGGCGTCGTCGAACGTACGCAGCCGCACCTGCACCAGGTAGGGCCGCGGGCGGCTGCCGCGTACGTACGCCAGCACCAGCCCCGGTGTGACGGTGATCGCGTCCACCTGCCCCTGCTCGGCGTATCCGCGTCCGCGTGCCAGCCGCTTGGCGTCCAGCGCGCCCTGTTCCAGGGCGGACACCCAGGCGTTGCCCCACCAGGTCGCGGCGAAGGGCTTCTCGGCGCCGCCGGTGGCCGACCGACCGGGAAACGGCGGAAAAGTACGGCGCAGTTCGCCGTCCCGGTGCGGGGCGCCCATGGTCCAGGGCCCACGCGACGGAACAGATCCGGAACCCGAACCTGAATTGGAGCCGGAGCCGGAGCCGGAGCCGGAGCCGGAATCGGAGCCGGAATCGGAATCGGAATCGAGGCTGTCCGCCGGTGGCCCTTCATGGACCGGGCCGGTTCCCGACGCGTCCCGACGCGGGACGGCGGGTGTGTGCGGGGTCCGGCCGACCCGGGCGTCCGAACGCCGGCCGTCATGTGCGGCGGGACGCAAGTCGGTCCGTACGTCCGGCTGTACCGCCGGATGCGAGTTGGTCTCGGACTGAACCTCCGGACGCGGGCCGGCCTGTGCGTCCGGATGCGGGCCGGCCTGTGCGGCGCGGTGCTGCCAGGGCCAAGCTCCCCGGTCGGCAGGGGTGGTGACCCACTCGGTATCGGCATCGGTACCGGCGTCGGTACGGCTGTCGGGGCGGGTCTCGGCCTGGGCCACGGGCTCGGCCCTGGCCGCCGCGACCGCCGAGGGCGGCCGGCGGAGCGCTTCCGCAAGCAACTGCCGCACGTCCCGGCCGGCTCCACCCGGGGCAGCCCCGGACCCGGCACCCGCCGATGGGACGCCGGAAGTGGTCCCCGATGCTGCCGCCCCGGTGCCCCGGGGTGCCGGAGCGCGGTGGGCGGCGCGCGGTGGGATGACGGACCGGCGTTCCTCGCCGGTCCTCTGTGTCTTCCGGCGGGCCGCGCGCAGTGCCTCTCGGGCGACATCGCCGGGTCGGCTGCCGGAGCCGGAGCCAGCCCCAGGGCGGGCGTCGGTGGGGGCGGTCGGGACAGTGGTGGTGGGGACGGTGGGGACGGTGGGGACGGTGGGAACGGTGGGGACGACGCCGTCGGCCGGTGGCGCGGTCTGTGGAGCGGCTCGGTCGGCGGGGGCCCCGGCCAGGTTGTCCGATGCGTTGTCCGATGCGTTGGCCGATGTGTCGTCCGTCTTGGGCCGCGGCCCGTCGGGACCGTCCTGCCGAGCTGCCGGACCAGGGGCAGCGGAGTCCGCGGCCGTCCGGCGGGCCCCGCGCCCAGCGCGCCCGGCGATGGCGGCCGACCGTAGTGCGGCCCGTGCCGCGTCGCCGGGCCTCGCTCGCCGTACCGGCGGATCCTCGCCCTCCGCCTCGGCTGCCGAGGGCGCCTCATGAGCACCCGAAGCCGTACCTCGCGGCAGTTCCTCCCCGGTTTCCCGTTCCGTACTCCGCGGGAATCCCGCCGCAGCAGGGGCCCACTTCCGACCCCGCGACATTCCCCCCACGGCGTTCAGCGCCGTATCCCAGGGCATTCCGCCCCCGGCGTCCCGCACCGGCTCCCGCAGCGGTTCCTCCGCCGACTCCGGCCCGTTCCCCGGCGGTTGCGCCCCGGGCAACCCCGGCGTCCCTGGCGATCCCGGCGCCCCTGGCAGCTCCGGCGCCTCCGGCTCCGCCCCTCGCGGTTGCGTCTCCGCCGCACCCGACACCGCATCGCGCACCCGCTCCCCGGACCTGTCCGAACCCCCACCAGGCGACCGGTCCCCGGACGCCCCGGAAACCTCACCTCCCAGCCGCTCGTCCGTCGTGTCCGAAGTCACGTCGTGAGCCCGTTTCTCCGCCCGCGAACGGATCGGCGCCGTGCCTTCCCGTTGGGCGCCCGCCCGTTCGCGGGCGGCCCGCAGTGCGCGCCGGGCGATGTCGGCCGGGCGCTCCGCCCTGGCCTCCCCGGAGTCCCGGGCCGTCATGACGTCCTCCGCAGTGACACCAGATCCGACAGCTCACGGTCCGACAGCTCCGTGAGGGCCGACTCTCCCGAGCCGAGGATCGCGTCGGCCAGCGCGCGCTTGGACTCCAGCATCCGGGCGATGCGGTCCTCCACCGTGCCCTCGGTGACCAGGCGGTGGACCTGCACCGGCTGGGTCTGCCCGATGCGGTAGGCGCGGTCGGTGGCCTGTTCCTCGACGGCCGGGTTCCACCAGCGGTCGAAGTGGACGACATGGCCGGCACGGGTGAGGTTCAGGCCCGTCCCGGCGGCCTTGAGGGACAGTACGAGGACCGGGGTCGCCCCGCTCTGGAAGCGGTCCACCATGCGTTCGCGCTCCGGTACCGGTGTGCCGCCGTGCAGCAGGTCCACGGGGACCGCGCGGGCGGTCAGATGGGCGGTGATCAGCCGGGCCATGCCGACGTACTGCGTGAAGACGAGGCCCGAGCCGTCCTCGGCGAGCACGGTGTCCAACAGCTCGTCGAGCAGGGCCAGTTTGCCGGAGCGGGCCGCCATGCCGGGTCCGTGCGGCGGCTCCTTGAGATACAGCGCGGGATGGTCGCAGATCTGCTTGAGCGCGCCGAGCAGCTTGAGGACCAGGCCCCGGCGGGTGATGTTCTCCGCCGTCTCGATCTCCAGCATCGACTCGCGCACCACCGCCTCGTACAGCGCGGCCTGTTCGCGGGTGAGCGGTACCGGGTGGTCCGTCTCCGTCTTGGGCGGCAGTTCCGGGACGATGCCCGGGTCGGACTTCTTGCGACGCAGCAGGAAGGGCCGGACCAGGCGGGCCAGCCGGTCCGCCGCTTGCGGGTCCTCGCCGTTCTCCACGGCGCGCGCGTGCCGGGCACGGAAGGATTTCAGCGGTCCGAGGAGTCCGGGGGTCGTCCAGTCGAGCAGCGCCCACAGTTCGGAGAGGTTGTTCTCGACCGGTGTCCCGGTGAGGGCGACACGCGCCGGGGTCGGAAGCGTCCGCAGGGCCTTGGCCGTGGCCGAGTACGGGTTCTTGACGTGCTGTGCCTCGTCCGCGACGACCATGCCCCACGGCTGCTCGGCCAAGTGGGGGGCGGTCGAGCGCAGGGTGCCGTACGTGGTGAGGACGAAGCCGTCGGCCAGGTCGTCGAGGGTACGGTCCGGGCCATGGAAGCGGCGGACCGGGACGCCGGGCGCGAACCGGGCGATCTCCCGCTGCCAGTTGCCGAGCAGCGACGCCGGGCAGACCACCAGGGTGGGTTCCTGGCGGGCCCGCTTCAGGTGCAGTGCGATGACCGTGATCGTCTTGCCGAGGCCCATGTCGTCGGCGAGGCAGCCGCCGAGGCCGAGCGAGGTCATCAGGTCGAGCCAGGCCAGTCCGCGGAGCTGGTACTCGCGGAGGGTGGCGTGCAGCCCGGCGGGCGGCCGGGCGGGGCGGATCCCGGCCGTGAGCCGGTCGCGGAGTGCGGCCAACGCACCGACCGGCACCGCTTCGACGCTCTCGCCGTCGACTTCCGCGACGCCGGTGAGCGCCACGGACAGGGCGTCGACGGGGTCGAGCAGGCCCAGTTCGCGCTTGCGGGCCTTGCGGACCAGCGCGGGGTCGACGAGCACCCAGCGGTCGCGCAGCCGGACGAGGGGCCGGTGCGCCTCGGCGAGCGCGTCCATCTCGGCCTCGCTGAGCGGATCATCGCCGAGGGCCAACTGCCAGCGGAACTGGTGCAGTTCCTCGCTCTCGAAGAAGCCGGTGCCGTCGGTCGCCGAGCCGGGCGCGGTGCGTACCACCGCGGTCGCCGACAGGTCGTGCGCCAGGTCCCTGGGCCAGTGCACGGCGACTCCGGCCGCGGTGAGGCGGGTGGCGGCCACACCGAGCAGATCGCCCAGTTCCGCCTCGGACAGGGCGAGCACGTCGGGCACGTCCTGTTCGGCGAGCCGGTCCAGCGGCGGCCACACACGCGCCGCCCGGCGGACGGCGAGGGCCGCGTCCACGCGCGCGCGTGGCCCGAACGCCGCGTCGGCCTCCCCCGCCCACAGGGCGGCGGCGTCGGCCACCAGGGTGGGATCGGCGAGGCTGTGCACCTGGACGATCGCGACACCCGCGGCGCGTGCCCCGGCACCGCCCGCGGTCTCGTCGAACAGGTCGTACGCCGACAGGTCGAGGCGGAGCGAGATCCGTACGCCCGTGTCCATGCCCGCGGCGACCTCCGCGGCCCAGTCGTGGGCGTCGGGCAGGAGGTGGGGCGCGCGGGCGGCGAAGGGCCCGCCGACGGTGTACGGGGCGGCCGGGGTGCGGGGCAGGGTGTCCGCGACCGCGTCCAGGAAGGAGCGCACCAGTGCCTCCGGCTCGGGCAGCCTGAGCGGACCCGGGCCGGACAGCGGTACGGCGTGGCCCTCGGCGGGGAGTGCGGCCGCCACGGCACGCAGGTGGGCGATGTCGTCGGGCTCCAGGGGGCCGGCCCGCCACGCGTCGTGTCCGGCTCGGGTCAGGCCGGGCAGCAGTCGGCCGCGGGCCGCCAGCCGCAGCGCGTGCAGGGCCGCCGCGCCCCAGCAGGCAGTCGCCGGGTGGGCGGCCGGGTGCCGCCGGGCCCGTACGAGCAGCGGGAGAGCGGTGACGAGCGGCAGCGACAGCGCGGGCACGGTCCTGCGGCGCACGCTCGCGCCGTGCGGGCGGACCACCGTCAGCTCGTCGCGGCGTACGCCCGGCGGCCGCTCGTGGTCCGGGACCGGCCGCGGTCGCGCCGACGGGGGCGGTGGTGCGACGGTGGCGGCGGGTGGCGGTGGTGCGCCGGTGGCGGCGGGGGCGGGCCGAGGTGGCTCCTCCTCCGGGGTGAGCGGCGGTTCCGCGTCGCCGACGGCCGGCAAGGGACCGCCGTCGGGATCCCAGAAGGCGATCCGGCCGTCGCGCGGAAGCGGCGCGGGAAGGTAGATCGCGGCGAGGCGCACCGGGACCGGGCCCTCGGTCTCCCGGGGTCGCCCCGTGCGCCCGGCCGTCGTAGCCGTGCCGCTCATACGTTCTGCCACCTCCCGCGCGTGCGTCGGAACGAACGTCTTCGACTGTACGGGCGGGGTCTGACAATCGGCCCCGGCGACCGGCCCGCACCGGATCAGATCGGATCAGGTCGGATCAGGTCGGTGAGGGTCGGGGATCGGTCGGAAACGCGGATCTGTCAGATCCGGTGGACCGGTCAGGGCACCGTGAGCGCGACGACGTACACCATCGGGAACTTCGGGTCGGACATGTTCACGACCACGTCCTGGCTGGGCGCCGGGTTCTTCTTCCTGAGGCTGAATCCCGACCACGGGCCGGGGCCGGTGAAGTCCCAGCCGGTGATCTTCTGGTCCCGGTCGGCGATGGCGATGTCGTTCGCCTTGAGGCCGTCCTGCCGCACGCCCATGGCCTCCAGGAAGCTGTCGAGGCCGGCGACGGTGGTGCGGAACTGGACGTAGAGGCGGCTGGTCTTCCAGTTGTTGGTCTCGTAGTAGGCGATCCGGTCGGCCGGGTGCGGGACGTTCACCTGGTAGAGGCGGCGCTGCACCTTCGACGGCCAGCCCTCGGTGAGGCCGGTCGCCGAGTACTTGGCCTCCTTGTCCTTGCCGCTGTCCCGGCTCTGGTCGGCGGAGATCATCAGGTACCCGGCCGGGACGCCGATGAGCAGCACGATGATCAGCAGGGTCAGGGCCCGGCGGCGGGCCTTGCGGCCGGGGCTCTCGACGGGCCGGGCCGGTGTCTCGGACGGCTCGGACTGGTGCGGCAGCGAGACGGTCATGCGGTGTCCCGGGGGCGGCGGGCCGCCACGTACCGCTCGTAGCGCTCCACCCGGCGCCGCTTGGCCCGGCGGAAGCGGCGGGCGACCAGCCGGGCCAGGTCGGCGGCGCCGACCATGCCGGCCTCGGGGCCGAGCTGGGCGCGGGTGATGCGCGCCTCGGGGCGGTAGCCGCGGCCGGTGAGGTGGCGTTTGAAGGCGTCCCGCGCGGGGCCGATCAGCAGGTCGTCGGCGGCCGAGACACCCCCGCCGATCACGAAGCAGGACGGGTCGAGGGCCGCCGCCAGGTTGGCGATGCCGACGCCCAGCCACTGGCCGATGTCCTGGAGCAGTTCGATGCACATCGCGTCGCCGTCACGAGCCAGCTCGGTGATCAGCGGGCCGGTGATGTCGCCGATGCTGCCCTTGACGTGCTCGATGATCCCGTACGCCACCGGGGAGTCGGCGGCGGCCAGTTCCCTGGCCTCGCGGACCAGCGCGTTGCCCGAGCTGTACTGCTCCCAGCAGCCACGGTTGCCGCACGGGCAGCGGTGCCCACCGGGCACGACCTGCATATGGCCGAACTCGCCCGCGACCCCGTACTTACCCCGCTTGACCTGGCCGTCCTCCAGGATCGCGCCGCCGATACCGGTACCCAGCGTGATCATCACGAGATGGTCCTCGCCGCGCCCGGCGCCGAACCGCCACTCCGCCCAGGCGGCGGCGTTGGCGTCGTTGTCGACCAGGACGGGCACGGCGAGCCGGCCGGCCAGCCGGTCGCGCAGCGGCTCGTTGCGCCAGGACAGGTGGGGGGCGAACAGCACGCGGTTGCGGTCGGCGTCGACCCAGCCGGCCGCGCCGATGCCCACCGCGTGCACGTCGTGCCGGTCGGACAGGTCCAGGACCAGTTCGACGATGGTGTCCTCGACGACCCTGGGACTCTTCGACTTGTCCGGGGTCTCGGTGCGCAGCCGCTCCAGGATGTTGCCGTCGGCGTCGACGACGCCCGCCATGACCTTCGTACCGCCGATGTCGATGCCCACGGTGGGGACTCGGGGGGCGGTCAGGTGGGACCGGCGTTCCCGCGTGCCGACCGTACGCAGGACGGGGGCTCTGCGGGATCCGATGGGGGCCGTGAGATCGCGGTAGGTGCTCATCACGGCCGATTCTGCCTCACCGTGGGGGGTGAGTGGGGTCGCGGCCCGGCGGTCGTATTGTCCGGACATGATGACGGATCCGGTGGACCGGCCGACCGCTCAGGACCGTACGAGCAACTGGAACTCGAAGGAATAGCGCGACGGCCGGTAGATGTGGTCGCCGAACTCGACCGCGCGGCCGGTGTCGTCGAAGGTGGTGCGCTGCATGGTGAGCAGCGGGGCGCCCTCGGCCTCGCCCAGCCGCTCGGCCTCGGCCGCCCTGGCGCCGCGGGCCCCGATGGACTGCCGGGCGCTGTGCAGGGTGATCCCGGCGGCACGCATCAGCCGGTACAGGCCGGTGGCCTCCAGTTGCGCGGTGTCCAGGTCGAGCAGGCCGGGCGGCAGATGGTTGACCAGGTACGCCATCGGCTCGCCGTGCGCCAGCCGCAGCCGCTCGATGCGGTGCACGTCGCTGCCCTCGGCCACGTCCAGCGCGGCCGCCACCGCCGCGGACGCCGCGACGACCGTGTTGACGACGACCGAGGTCGCGGGCCGCTGACCGGCCGCCTCCAGGTCGTCGTAGAGGCTGCTCAGCTCCAGTGGGCGCTTGACCTGGCTGTGCACGACCTGGGTACCGACCCCGCGGCGGCGGACCAGCAGCCCCTTGTCGACCAGGGACTGGATGGCCTGGCGGACGGTGGGCCGGGACAGGCCGAGCCGCCCGGCCAGCTCGATCTCGTTGCCGAGCAGGCTGCCGGGCGTGAGCGCTCCGTGTTCGATCGCGGCCTCCAGTTGCTGGGACAACTGGAAGTACAGGGGGACCGGCGAGCTGCGGTCCACGCTGAGATCGAGGGCGGCGGTCGGATCCACATCTGGTTTCGGCACGGCCTGAGCGTAGCTCCGGGGCCGGTTGACGGGAAGTCGTGAGGTCCGATTGTCCGGACATGGTGATTGACAGGGTCCGCGATGGCCCTCACCTTGTTTCCATGCGCATCGGGATCATCGGTACGGGCCGCATCGGCACCATCCATGCGAACACGCTCAGCCGCCACCGCGAGGTCGGTTCGCTGATCCTCACGGACGCGGACCCGGCGCGGGCCCAGGAACTGGCGCACCGCCTCGGGGAGACGGCGGCGCCCGGGGTGGACGAGATCTTCACCTGGGGAGTGGACGCCGTGGTCATCACCGCGGCGACGGCGGCCCACGCCGACTTAATCGGCCGCGCGGCACGCTCCGCGCTCCCTGTCTTCTGCGAGAAGCCCATAGCTCTCGATCTGCCGGGTACCCTGCACGCGCTCGCCGAGGTCGACGCGGCCGGCACGGTCCTGCAGATGGGGTTCCAGCGACGGTTCGACGCGGGATACGCCGGCGCGCGCGAGGCGGTACGGTCCCGGCGGCTCGGGCGGCTGCACACGGTGCGCGCCATGACCTGCGACCAGTCCCCTCCCCCGCCCGAGTGGCTGCCGCTGTCCGGCGGGCTGTTCCGGGACACCCTGATCCACGACTTCGACGCGCTGCGCTGGGTGACCGGGCGCGAGGTGGTCGACGTGTACGCGACCGGGTCGGACGCCGGTCCCGCGATGTTCCGCGAGGCCGGTGACGTCGACACGGGTGCGGCCGTGCTCACCCTGGAGGACAGCACGCTGGCCACGGCGACGGCGACCCGGCTGAACGGCGCGGGCTACGACGTCCGCATGGAGCTGGCCGGGGAGCGGGACACCGTCGTGGTCGGACTGGACGACCGCACACCGATCGCCTCGACCGAACCGACCGGCCCGCCACCCGCGGACAAGCCCTGGCCGGGGTTCCTGGAACGGTTCGGCCCCGCCTACGAGGCCGAGCTGCGCGCCTTCGTCGAGGTGGTGCGCGGCGAGCGGCCCAATCCCTGCGACGGCCGTGAGGCGTTGCAGGCCCTGCGCATCGCCGAGGCGTGCGAGGTGTCCCGCCGGGAGCACCGGCCGGTGCGGCTGGCGGAGATCCAGGGCGAGGAAGCAGCCCCGGACGGGCCCTCGCCGGCCGCCGGGTGACGGGCCCGGGGCCGGAGCCGGAGCCGGGAAGCCGGAGCCGGGGCCAGAGCCGGGAAGCCGGAGCCGGGGCCAGAGCCGGGAAGCCGGGGCCGGGGCCGGGGGGCCGGAGCCAGGGCTGGGGGCCGGGGCCGGGGCAGGGGCCGGGGCAACAGCCTCGCCGCCCTCAGCGGACCGCCGTACCGTGCCACTGGCGAACACGCACCACCAGCGCACCCCCGCGCCACCACCGGCGGAGCCGCACCATCAGCGGACCCCTACCACCGGCGGAGCCGCCCGACCGGCGGAGCCGGCTCACCAGCGCACCGGCAGGCTGCGCGTCCCGCGCATCAGCATGCCGGGCAGCCAGTCGCCGGGCAGGCCGTCCAGGGTCAGGCCGGGGGCGCGGGCGAGCAGGGAGCCGATCGCCGTACGAGCCTCCAGGCGGGCCAGGGGTGCGCCCAGGCAGTAGTGGATGCCATGGCCGAAGGCCAGGTGGCCCCGGGTGTCGCGGCGGATGTCGAAGCGGTCCGGGTCGGGGTAGCGGCCCGGGTCCCGGTCGGCCGCGGTGAGGCCGATCATCACGGGCTCGCCCCGGGCGATGGGCGTGCCGCCGATCTCCAGGGGCTCGGCCGCATACCGGAACGTCGCGTTCTCCACCGGTCCCTCGTACCGCAGTGTCTCCTCGACCATGCCGTCCAGGAGGGTCATGTCGGCGCGCAGGGCGGCGAGTTGGGCGGGGTGGGTGAGCAGGGCGCGTATGCCGTTGGTGATGAGATTGACGGTGGTCTCGTGTCCGGCGACCAGCAACAGGAAGGCCATGCCGCGCAGTTCCTGTGGGGAGAGCCGGTCGCCGTCCTCGGCGGTGGTGCGGATCAGGTCGCTGAGCAGATCGTCGCTCGGTCCGGCGCGCCGCTTGTCCTCGATCAGCTCCGTGAGGTAGGCGGCGAGCCGGACGATGGCGTCGTACTCGGTCTGCGCGCTGGTGGGCGCGACGGCCTCCGTGGACATCTTCCGGAACTCGGCGCGGTCCAGTTCGGGGACGCCGAGCAGTTCGCAGATGACGGTGATGGGCAGCGGGAAGGCGAGGGCGTCGACGAGGTCGGCGCGGCCGCGTGGCAGCATCTCGTCGAGCAGTCGCTCGGTGATCTCCTGGATCCTGGGCCGCAGTTCCTCCACGCGGCGCATCGTGAACGCGCGGGTGACGAGCCCGCGCAGCCGGGTGTGCAGGGGCGGGTCGGCGACCAGCAGGTACTTGCCGATCATCTCCTCGTCGAGGAAGGTCATGCCGATCCTGCTGCCGTCCTTGGCCAGCCGGGGGTCCGCGAGGGCCGCGCGCGCCTCCTCGTGCCCCACGACGATCCACATCACGTGGTGCCCCTCGCGCGCCGGCAACCGCACCCGGTGGACCGGCCCCCGCTCCCTCAGCCGCGCGTACACCGGATGCGGGTCGGTCCGCAGTTGCTCCCCGAACTCCCCCAGATCGATGACTCCCGCCATGCCTTTCCCCCTTCCGGACGGCTCCCCGTGACCACCGGCACACGTTCCGGGCACGTCCCGTCACCCCGACAACGCGCACCGACCCCGTCAAGTGCCCAGCGGACCGCAGCCGGCCCTCTTCGGCCGCGTCCCCTTCACCCGTGCTCCGCCCCGACCCACCCCGATCCGCACTGGTCCGCCCCGATCCGCTCTGATCCGAGCCGACCCGAGCGGTTCATGCCGCCCGTGCCGTTCAGCTGTTCACGCCGTTCACACCGTCCGGGTCGCTCGTGTCGTTCGTGTCGTCGTCCAGGAGTCCCGCGTCGTAGGCGAGGAGAGCGATCTGTACGCGGTTGTTGAGGCCGAGCTTGGCGAGGATGCGGGAGACGTGGGTCTTGACGGTGGCGACGCTCATGAAGAGCGTGGCGGCGATCTCGGCGTTGGCGAGACCCCGGCCGACCGCGACGGCGACCTCCCGTTCGCGGTCGTTGAGCGCGGCGAGCCGCTCACGCGCGCGTGAGCGGCGGGTTTCGGCGGCGGCTCCGGCCGCGTGCGCCATCAACTGGCGGGTGACGGCGGGTGACAGGACGGGGTCGCCGCCCGCGACCCGGCGTACGGCGTCGACGATCTCGGCGGGCGGGGTGTCCTTGAGGACGAAGCCCGCGGCGCCCGCGCGCAGGGCGTGCAGCACCTGTTCGTCGGCGTGGAAGGTGGTGAGGACGACGACCTGGGGCGCGTCCTCGCGATCGCGCAGCCGCTCCGTGGCCGTGAGCCCGTCCACCGACGGCATGCGGATGTCCATCAGGACGACGTCCGGACGGGTGCGGTCGACCAGCGCCTCGACCTCGCTCCCGTCGGCGGCGGTGCCGACGATCTCGATGTCATCGGCGCCGCCCATCATGAGGGCCAGGCCCGCCCGCACGAGCGGGTCGTCGTCGACGAGGAGCAGTCTGATCGCAGTCATGGCCCCTACGTAATCACGGGTGTACGGCCCCCACGGCCGCACGGGCGTATGGCCCCTACGGGCCTCATGGATGTACGGCCCCTACGGGCCCCATGGGTGTACGGCGGCCCGCGGACTCACGGACGTGCGGCCCGCCGGGCCCACGGCGGGCCCGGTGCCGGGGACGTCTCAGGCGGCGGCCCACGGCAGCCACGACCGCACCTCGAAGCCGCCGTCCCCGGTGGCGCCGTGATCGAGGCGGCCGCCGGCCAGTGTCGCCCGTTCGGTGAGCCCGATCAGCCCCTGGCCGGAGCCGGGAACGTGCGGTACGTCGCCGTCGGGGGCGGAGTTGCGCACCGAGAGGGTCAGTCCCTCCCCGGGGGCGCCGGTGAGGGTCACCGTGACCTCGGTACCGGGGGCGTGCTTGCGGGCATTGGTCAGCCCCTCCTGGGCGATGCGGTAGGCGGTACGCCCGATGGACGCGGGGACGGCGGCGGGCTCGGTGACCCGGCTGTCCAGACCGACCTTGGCGCCCGCCGCCCGGGACTCCGCGACCAGGGCCTCCAGCGTGACCAGCGTCGGCTGCGGGCGCCCGGTGTCGTCGGAGTCGCCGGTCCGCAGCACACCGATGATCTCGCGCAGGTCCTGAAGTGCCTCGTGGGCGCTCTCCCGGATCACCCCGGCCGCCCGCTCGACCTCCTCGCGGGGCGCGTCGGGCCGGAACTCCAGGGCGCCCGCGTGCACGCTGAGCAGGGTGAGCCGGTGGGCGAGCACGTCGTGCATCTCCCGCGCGATGGCCTCGCGGGCGAGCCGCTGCGCCCGCTCGGCGCGCAGCCGGGCCTCCGCCTCGGCGCGCCGCGCCCGATCCCGCAGGCTCAGCATGAGCCGGCGTTTGGAGCGGGCCACCATGCCCCAGCCGATGACGGAGACGGTGAGCAGCGTGGCGAACACGACGACGCCCATATAGGGCAGCTCGGGGTCGGGACGCAGCCAGTAGAAGACCGGGACCAGGACGAGGTTGGCGGCGCCGATCCAGGCCACGTACCGGAAGGGCCGGTGCACGGCGAGCGTGAACAGGGCGACCATGCCGGCGCCGCCCGCCGTGGTGGACAGCAGGCTGACCGGGACCATGGCGGCGGCGAGCGCGACCGGCCACCGGCGGCGCAGCCAGACTGCGGCGCAGGCCAGGGCGCCCAGCGACTGGTCGAGGACGGCGAGCGAGTGGGGCAGGTCGACCTCGTTGCGCAGGGACTCGGCGCCCGCCAGGCCGAGGAAGACCGCCAGCAGGAAGCAGGAGAAGTCGACGAGCCAGTCGCGTGCGGTCCGGCGCGGGCGCCGCCCGGCCTGCCCGGCGTCCGGGTCCAGCTCATGGATCACGGCCGACGGGAACAGCCACCGTCGGCCCGCGAAACCGTGCGCCGCCCGCTGCGGCTCCATCTCCTGCGTCGTACCACTCACGGTCGACAAATCTACGCAGGTTCGGCGGCGGCGACCGCTTGGAGCACGGTACCGGCGACCAAAGTCGGGGCGGCGGATACTTTCGGCGGTCCCGGTGGCGGACACCGCCGACTTGCGGCGGGTGCGGAGCGCCCCCCGGCCGATGCGCCGCGGCGGGCCGGGCGCGAGGGTCGTGGCATGAAGCAGTTTCTGGAGCTGATCGGATTCCTCGCCCTGGCGCAGGGGGTCATGGGGCTGGTGCACGAGTTCACCGACTGGCACGTCGGACTCCTCCAGCGGGTGGGTTTCCTCGACGGGTACGAGGTCTACGCCAGCATCGCGCTGATCGTGCTCGCGGTCGCCCTGTTCGCCGCGGCGGAGAGCCGGGGATCCGGTTGAACCGTGACGGAGAGGCGGCTCCGGTTGAACCGTGACGGGAACGGGATCCGGTTGAACCGCGACAGGAACGGGATCCGGTTGAACCGGGGCGGGAGCGGGATCCGGTTGAGCCGGGCGGAGGGCCGGGAGCTGGTCCGGTCGTGGAGGTGTATCGGAATCCGGTCGAGCCGCGGCGGGAACCGGGCTCCGGTTGAGCCGCGGCCGACGGGGTGGGACAGAACGGGTCAACTTTCCGAAAACTCATCGAACCCGAGGGAAAAATCCCTGAGTTGTCATTGACATGCCACCATCTACGCGCGTCATCATGGGGCCATGAGATTCCCCCCACACCGCACCCGTATCGGCGCCACAGCGGCGCTCCTGTCCGCGCTGCTCATGGGCGCCACCGTCACCGCCACCACGGCCGACGCCGCGGCCACCGCGGTCGGCGACATCTGCTACGGCGACCTGCCCTCCCAGGCGTACGACACACTCAGGCTGATCGACCAGGGCGGCCCCTACCCCTACCCGCAGGACGGCATCGTCTTCCAGAACCGCGAGGGCGTGCTGCCGAGCCAGTCGCAGGGCTACTACCACGAGTACACCGTGAAGACCCCGGGCTCCTCCACGCGCGGCGCGCGCCGCATCGTCACCGGTGAGGACTACCGGGAGGACTACTACACGGCCGACCACTACGTTTCGTTCGACCTCATCGACTACGGCTGCTGAGAGCCGTCGGCGTCACCGACTGATCCACCGGCGCACGGCCCGGGAGGAAGATCGCGTCTCCCGGACACCCCTGGCTCCGCGGCCCCCACGCGTCCGCCGCGGGGCCGGGGGTGGCTCTGCTCGGCGCCGCGGGTGCGTCCGGCCCCGCGTGGGCCGCCGCCGTGGGCCGGGAACCGCCCGGTCACCCGGCATGCGTCGAGAACAGTCCGCCCGTCGGTCCCTGCTTGTCGCCGCCCTGGGCCTTCTTCAGGGCGTTGGCAAGACCCTCGATGGTGAGGGACTGGAGGATGACGCGGCCGCTGCCCTCCAGGGTGGCCAGCGACAGCCCCTCGCCGCCGAAGACCGCGTTCATGATCCCCTGGCGGTTGAGGCCGCCGATGCGCTGGACGCCGTAGCGGATGCCCTCCTCGAAGGCGACGACACAGCCCGTGTCGACCTCGATGCGGCCGCCGAAGTCGGCCGGGTCGAGGTCGATGAAGTTGCCCGCGCCGGCGATGATCACCGTGCCGTGCCCGGTGAACTTCTCCAGGATGAAACCCTCACCGCCGCTCATGCCGGTCCGGCCGCCCTGGAAGGCGATCCCGAAATCGACCGTCGACTCGGCGGCCACGAAGGCGTCCTTCTCCGCGAACCACGCGCGCGTGCCGTCCAGTTCGAGGGCGCGCATCTCGCCGGGCAGCACGCCCGCGAAGCCGACGGTGCCCGCACCGCCCTGAGCGGAGAAGTGCTGGAAGGCCAGTGACTCACCGGCGAGCGCCCGCTGGCCGACCTGCATGGCCGTGCCCATGGCCTGGCGCAGCAGGCCGCCCATGCCGCCTCCGCCGCCCTGCTGTCCGCCGCCGTTCGAGTTCGACGGGCCCGACAGGCGGGTCTCCATGGTCACGTTCGCCGTCTTGAACAGGAACTTTCCGGCCTCGCAGTACACGCTCTGGCCGGGCTCCAGGTTGACGACCGCCATCTGCATGGCGTTGCCGACGATTTCTTGCTGAAGGGTCACGGGGGGAGAACGCGGAACAGGGAGCGAAGAGTTCCAGCCGCCCGAGATCACCGTCCGTTTCCCGCCGGTGCCCCACCGCGGCCTCCGCTGGGATGGGCGCATGACGATTCAGCGAAACCTGCACGGCAAGGCCGCCCTGGTGACCGGCGGCAGCCGGGGCATCGGCGCGGCGACGGCACTGCGGCTCGCCCGGGACGGCGCGGACGTCGCGCTCACCTACGTCCGCGGGGAGGAGGCGGCCGAGGAGGTCGTACGAGCGGTCGAGGCACAGGGACGGCGCGCGGTGGCACTGCGCGCGGACGCCGCGGACGCCACGCAGTCGGCGGGCGCGGTGACACGGGCGGCCGAGGCGCTGGGCGGCCTGGACGTGCTGGTGAACAACGCGGGCGTGGGTGTCCTCGGCCCCCTGGAGACACTCACCGACGAGGACGTCGACCGGGTCCTCGCCGTGAACGTGCGGGGCGTCTTCGTGACCTCGCGGGCGGCGGCCGGACGCATGGGCGCGGGCGGCCGGATCATCACGATCGGTACGTGCATGGCACAGCGGGTACCGGGTCCCGGCGGGACGCTCTACGCGACGAGCAAGTCGGCGCTGGTCGGTCTGACGAAAGCACTGGCCCGGGAGTTGGGCGGGCGCGGCATCACCGCGAACGTGGTGCACCCGGGGCCGACCGACACCGACATGAACCCGGCCACCGGGCCCACGGCCGCCGCCCAGGCCGCGATGACCGCCGTCGGTCGCTTCGGGACGGCGGAGGAGGTCGCGTCGATGGTGTCCTACCTCGCCGGTCCGGAGGCCGCGTACGTCACGGGCGCGGAGTTCGCGGTGGACGGCGGGCACGCGGCATGAGCTTCCCACGCGGCCGGACGGGCACCCGCGCGGCGTGCGCCGCCCACGCCGCCACCGCCACCCGCCCAGCCGCCCGTATCCCGCTCAGCCACCCAGTTCCCGCTCAGCCACCCAGTTCCCGCTCAGCCACCCAGTTCCCGCTCAGCCACCCAGTTCCTGGTGACGGGCGGCCAGCCGGGTCGCGCCCTGCTCGGTGAGTGAGCCGTGCAGGCGCAGCCGTGAGATGCCGCCGTCCGGGAAGACGTCCACGCGCGCGTGCGTGCCGACGGCGGGTTCCGGCAGGACGAACCGGTGGTTCGTGTCGGGCTGGAGACGGGTCCGCGGCAGGATCTCGGTCCACTCGCCACCTCCATTGCCCGCCCCACCCGCGCCGCCCTCCCCGTCCCGGACGGACACCGAGGCCCAGCCGGCGCTGTTGCCCTTGAGGCAGGCGGTGTCGATCTCGATCGCGCGGATCGAGGACTGGGCGGCCAGCCGGTAGCGGATCCAGTCATGCCCCTGGTCACGGCGGCGGCGCGTCTCCCAGCCGTCGTCCATCCTCTGGGAGCGGCCCGGCCGGATGGTGTTGGTGGCCGGCGAATAGAAGAGGTCGGAGGCGTCCTCGACCTGACCGCCGTTCGCCAGGGCGACCACGTCGAAGGTGCCGAGCACGGCCAGCCACGCGGGATCGGGCACCACCTCGCCGTACGCCCGCAGGCGCGCGATGCCGCCGTCGGGGTGCTGGCTGACCCGCAGGTGGGTGATGCGCTGTTCGACGGTGACCACGAAGCCGTTGGCCGCGTGGCCGCCGACGGACGTGCGCGGCAGGAGCGTCGTCCACTTCGTGTCGTCGGACAGCAGCGCCCCGGGGGACGGGGAACCCGGCACGGAGGTGCCCTCGACGGAGACGGCCTGCGGGTAATTGCCGCGGAAGTGCGCGGTGTCGACGACGATGCCGCGTACGACGCCGGGTGCCCCGAGCCGGATCAGCGCCCAGTCGTGGTCCTCGGCGGACGGCCACGGGTGGTCCGCCGAGACGCCCCGGCGGCGGCGCGTCTCCCAGCCGTCCATGATCTTTCCCTTGTGTCCGAAGCGCTCGGGGTCGAACTCGGGCCGGCCGGGCAGCAGCAGGTTCTCGCACTGGGCGAAGAACTCGTCGGCCGCAGCGACGACCGAGGCACCGAGCCGGCGGTCGGCGAGGTCGGCGTGGTGGGTGAAGGGGAAGTCGGCGGTGCGGTAGTCCGCGTACGGGTCGCCGCCTCCGTAGGGGTTCGCGTCGCCGGTGAAGCTGGGAATCGCCGTCACGGTGATCATGGTTCCTTTCGGGATTCGGCCGCCGGGGGAATGCGGGAGGCTCAGGAGGTACGGCTCAGCAGTCGGCCCTTCGGGGCGGTGAACTCGCCGTCGACGGCGATGCGTTCGCCGCGCAGCCAGGTGGACTTCACCACGCCGTACAGGGTCTTGCCTGCGTACGCCGTGACCCGGTTGCGGTGCTGGAGGTGTGCCGGGTCGACGGTGAAGGTCTCGTCCGGGGCGAGGACGGTGAAGTCGGCGTCATGGCCCGGGGCGATGGCGCCCTTGCGGGCGCCGAGGCCGACCAGTGCGGCCGTGCGGGTCGACATCCAGCGCGCGACGTCGGCCAGGTCGTGACCGCGCCGGCGTGCCTCGGTCCAGACGGCGGCCAGGCTCAACTGGAGGCCGGAGATGCCGCCCCAGGCGGTGGCGAAGTCGGCGGTCTTGAGGTCGGTGGTGGAGGGCGAGTGGTCGGTGACGACGCAGTCGATCGTGCCGTCCGCCAGCGCCTGCCAGAGCAGGTCCCGGTTGGCGGCCTCCCGGATGGGCGGACAGCACTTGAACTCGCTGGCGCCGTCGGGGATCTCCTCGGCGGTCAGGGTGAGGTAGTGCGGGCAGGTCTCGGCGGTGACGCGTACGCCGTCGGACCGGGCGGCGGCGATCAGCGGCAGTGCGTCGCTCGACGACAGGTGCAGCACGTGCACCCGCGCGTCGAGCCGCCCGGCCTGCGCGAGCAGGTGCGCGATGGCCGTGTCCTCGGCGTCGCGCGGACGGGAGGCGAGGAAGTCGGCGTATCGGGGACCGCCGTGCTGCGGGGCGGCGGCCAGTCGGTGCGGGTCCTCGGCGTGCACGATCAGCAGGCCGTCGAAGGAGGCGATCTCGGCCAGGGACCGGGCGAGCCCGTCCTGGTCGAGGGGCGGGAACTCGTCCACGCCGGACGGCGACAGGAACGCCTTGAAGCCGAGGACCCCGGCGTCGTGCAGCGGGCGCAGGTCCTTGACGTTGTCGGGCAGGGCGCCGCCCCAGAAGCCGACGTCCACGTGGGCCTGGCCGACGGCGACAGCCTGCTTGGTACGGAGATGGTCGACCGTGGTGGTCGGGGGGAGGGAGTTGAGGGGCATGTCCACGAGGGTGGTGATGCCGCCGGCCGCCGCCGCGCGGGTGGCGGTCCAGAAGCCCTCCCACTCGGTGCGGCCCGGGTCGTTGACGTGCACGTGGGTGTCGACCAGGCCCGGCAGCAGGACGTGGTCGCCGACGTCCGTCAGGTCGGTGCCCGCGGCCACGGGAGCGTCGTACGGCAGTACGGCCGTGATCCTCCCGGCCGAGACGGCGACCGAGGCGGCCCGCGTCCCCTCCGGAGTGATGACACGTGTCGAGCGCAGCACCAGTTCAGCGTCGGACACCGGGACCCCTCTCTGCCGTCGTTCACATCCAGGAAACGGGATTTACCACCACGTAACGGATTTCAACGTTCTGTTGAAGGAGTCTTCACGCCCGCTCCCGCGACGTCAAGGGGCACACTTTCCACCAGGACACCCTCCGGCGACCCTCTGGACAGTTCCACAAAGCGGAATTATGCTTCCGACCAGCAGAACTTAGTGACGGAAAAGCGGGGAGTCGATCGGCCGCCGGGTAGGCTTCTGCCCTTCCTGCCAGTCCTGAAAGGAACGCGCCGTGCCGACGTCCAGCGCCAGCACCACCGACTCCGCCAAGTCCGCCGGCGGTGGGGTCCAGTCCCTGGAGCGCGCCTTCGACCTGCTCGAACGGATGGCGGACGCGGGCGGCGAGGTCGGCCTCAGCGAGCTGTCCGTGAGCAGCGGGCTGCCTCTGCCGACCATCCACCGGCTCATGCGGACGCTCGTGGCCTGCGGATACGTCCGTCAGCAGGCGAACCGCCGGTATGCCCTCGGACCGCGCCTGATCCGGCTCGGCGAGTCGGCCTCCCGACTGCTCGGCACCTGGGCCCGCCCCTATCTGGCCCGGCTGGTCGAGGAGACCGGCGAGACGGCGAACATGGCCCTGCTGGACGGGGACGAGATCGTCTACGTGGCGCAGGTGCCGTCCAAGCACTCGATGCGCATGTTCACCGAGGTGGGCCGGCGGGTGCTGCCGCACTCCACGGGGGTGGGCAAGGCACTGCTCGCGGGCGTGCCCGACGACGAGGTGCGCGCGCTGCTGTCCCGCACGGGGATGCCTGCCGCGACCGAGAAGACCATCACCGCGCCGGACCGCTTCCTGGCCGCCCTGGCGGACGTGCGCCGCCTCGGGTATGCGATCGACGACAACGAGCAGGAACTCGGCGTCCGCTGCCTCGCGGTCTCGGTGCCCGACTCCCCCACGGCCGCGGCCATCTCGATCTCCGGCCCGGCGGGCCGGGTCACGGAATCAGCCACGGAGAAGATCGTGCCGGTACTGCAACAGGTGGCGGTGGATCTGTCGCGGTCTCTGGCGACTTCTGGTTCCTGACGGGGCGCTGGCCGCTGGGGCGGGGCGGGGTGGGGTGCGGTCGGGGTGCGGTCGGGGTGCGGTCGCGGTCCTCGCGCCGTCTGCGGGCGTCGCTCGGTCCGCGGGCCGTCGCCCCGCACGGGTCGCCGCACGCCATCAGTCGGCTGCGGCGCCGTCGTGGCCGGTCGCGCAGTTCCCCGCGCCCCTGACAGGGCGCCAACCCGCCCGGAGACCCCCGGCCCGCACGAATCGCCACACGTCATCAGCCCGCTGCGGCGCCGTCGTGGCCGGACGCGCAGTTCCCCGCGCCCCCGGCGGGGCGCCTCCCTGCGCGGAGAAATAGAACCCCGGCGTACGAAGCACCACACGCCACCATTCGGGCGCGGCGCGGCGTCGTGGGTGGTCGGGTGGTTTCCCGTGCCCCTTACAGGTGTTGTCGGAGTGTCGTGGGGCTCGGGCTCGGGTTCAGGGGCGTGGTGGTTCTCCGAACAGGTCCACCGCGGCGCGGACCTCCGACAGGCCGCGGGACAGGGCGCTGACCGAGCCGATCGCGCCCGCGATCAGGAGCAGCGAGCGGCGCAGCCGCGGGATCTCCGGGGCCCCGCCGGAGGTCATCGCGGCCAGTGCGGCCAGTTCGTCCTCGGCTATGACCCGGTCCCGGAACTCGGCCGGGTGCGCGGCGAGTTCCCGCCGCAGCCGGGACACCGCGGTCCGCAGTTCCGTCACTCTCGGGTCCTCGTCGCTGCCGGTCACCGGCATCTGCCCCAAACTCCGCAACACGGCCCTCCCCCCTCGTACTCCGCGTGGCGCACGCGCCCGGCGGTCCCGCCCCCTGCCCCACGACGCTGGTCGGACGCCGGGGAACGGCCAGTAAACGCCACCCGGCCGGTGCCGCGCCACTCCACGGACCGAAATTCAGCCCTCGGACACCGGGCGATCCTCCTGATGTCAGGTATGCAGGAGGTATGAGGGAGGACGCATGAGAGACGACCGAAGCGGCCCGGGTCCGGCCGACGGCGGAGGTCCGGTCGCGGGGCTGGTGCTCGCGGCGGGCAGTGGGCGGCGGCTCGGCGGGCGGCCCAAGGCGCTGCTCGAACACCGGGGCAGACCGCTGGTGGAACACGCGGTCGCAGCGCTGCGGTCGGCAGGCTGCGAACAGATCCACGTGGTGCTCGGGGCCGCGGCGGACATCGTCCGGGAGCGGGCCGCCCTCGGCGGCTGCGTCCTCGTGGACAACCCGGACTGGGCGGCGGGCATGGGGTCCTCGCTGCGGGCCGGGCTGGACTCGCTCGCCGGCACGGGGGTGCGGGCCGCCCTGGTCTCACTGGTCGACCAGCCGGGCATCGGCGCGGCGGCGACGCGCCGGGTCCGTGCCGCGTACCGGGACGAGACGTCACTCGTCTCGGCGGTGTACGCGGGCGTACGCGGGCACCCCGTTCTCCTCGGCTCCGCCCACTGGGCGGGCATCGCCGCCGCCGCGACCGGGGACCGGGGCGCCCGCGCCTACCTGAAGGCCCACGAAGGGGAGATCACGCTCGTCGAGTGCGGGGACGTGGCGCGGCCGTACGACATCGACACCGAGGCCGACCTGGTCCACCTTGAGTGAGGGGCGTGGCACCGCGCGCCACCTTGCCTCGACCCGGAGAATCTCGACATCAACAAACCATTGAAGTTCCACAATGAGGAAACTAGTATCCACTGGTCAGAAGCGCCCGACCGCTCCACGGGCTTCACGGAACGATGGGCACCCGGTGCCACGCTGAAGGAAGTGACCACTCATGTCCGCACCAGCGCCGTCCCCGCTGGCCATCGTCGACGCCGAGCCCCTGCCCCGGCAGGAGGAGGTCCTCACCGACGCGGCACTCGCCTTCGTGGCCGAGCTGCACCGGCGTTTCACGCCGCGCCGTGACGAGCTGCTCGCCCGCCGTGCGGCGCGCCGCGCCGAGATCGCCCGCACCTCCACGCTCGACTTCCTCCCGGAGACCGCCGCGATCCGCGCGGACGACTCCTGGCGGGTGGCCCCGGCCCCCGCGGCCCTGGACGACCGCCGGGTCGAGATCACCGGCCCCACGGACCGCAAGATGACCATCAACGCGCTCAACTCCGGCGCGCGGATCTGGCTCGCGGACTTCGAGGACGCGTCGGCGCCCACCTGGGAGAACGTCGTCACCGGCCAGCTCAACCTGACCGACGCCTACCGCCGGAACATCGACTTCACGGACCCCGCGAGCGGCAAGTCGTACGCCCTGCGGCCGGACACGGAGCTGGCGACGGTCGTCATGCGCCCGCGCGGCTGGCACCTGGACGAGCGCCATCTGGCCGACGCCGACGGCACCCGGGTGCCCGGCGCGCTGGTCGACTTCGGCCTGTACTTCTTCCACAACGCCCGGCGCCTGCTGGACCTCGGCAAGGGCCCCTACTTCTACCTCCCGAAGACGGAGTCGCACCTGGAGGCCCGCCTCTGGAACGACGTGTTCGTCTTCGCCCAGGACCACCTCGGCATCCCGCAGGGCACCGTCCGCGCCACCGTCCTGATCGAGACGATCACGGCCGCGTACGAGATGGAGGAGATCCTCTACGAACTCCGCGACCACGCCTCCGGGCTGAACGCGGGCCGCTGGGACTACCTGTTCTCGATCGTCAAGAACTTCCGGGACGGCGGTCCGAAGTTCGTCCTGCCGGACCGCAACGCCGTGACGATGACCGCCCCGTTCATGCGCGCGTACACCGAACTCCTCGTCCGCACCTGCCACAGGCGCGGCGCCCACGCGATCGGCGGCATGGCCGCGTTCATCCCGTCGCGGCGCGACGAGGCGGTCAACAAGGTCGCCTTCGAGAAGGTCAGGGCGGACAAGGACCGCGAGGCGAACGACGGCTTCGACGGTTCCTGGGTCGCCCACCCCGACCTGGTGCCGATCGCCATGGAGTCCTTCGACAGGGTGCTGGGCGACCGGCCGAACCAGAAGGACCGGCTGCGCGAGGACGTGCACGTCGCGGCGGCCGACCTGATCGCCGTCGACTCCCTCGACGCCAGGCCGACGTATCCGGGCCTGGTCAACGCCGTGCAGGTCGGCATCCGCTACATCGAGGCATGGCTGCGCGGCCTGGGCGCGGTCGCCATCTTCAACCTCATGGAGGACGCGGCCACCGCCGAGATCTCCCGCTCCCAGATCTGGCAGTGGATCAACGCGGGCGTCGAGTTCGAGAACGGGGAGAAGGCCACTCCGGAACTGGCCCGCAAGGTCGCCGCCGAGGAACTGGCGAACATCCGCGCGGAGATCGGCGACGAAGCCTTCGCCGCCGGTCACTGGCAGCAGGCCCACGACCTGCTGCTCCGGGTCTCCCTCGACGAGGACTACGCGGACTTCCTGACGCTCCCGGCGTACGAGCAACTGGCGGGCTAGGGACCGGCCGGCCCTGCCCGCCGGGCCCGCCGCCCGCGGGCGTCCGTGCTCATCCCTCCGAGTGGCCCAGGGATTTCTCCGGGGCCACTCGGTCGCGCACGGCGCGCTTCACGGCCGTCGGTTCGGGGAAACCCTGGTCTCGCCGGTCCCAGACGACCTCGCCGTCACCCGGACCACGAAGACGCCGCCGGTGCCCGGTCTCAGGGCCAGCTCCGTCAGCTCGGCCTCGAAGGTGGTGAGCAGTTCCTGTGCCAGCCAGGCGGCGCGGGGCAGCCAGCGGCACTGGGTGCAGTACTCGATCTCGACGCGCTGGTTCATCCCAGGTGCACCGACCAATCCTGTTCGGCCCCCGGTCTGCCGTGCAGGTCGGGGACCTGCTTGAGCCAGTTGGGGCGTCCTTCCTGCCGGCGCGCCGCCCGGCGGGCCTCCTCGGCGGCCAGTTCCTCGCCGGTGGGGAAGTCCGAGGGTATCCAGGCCGACGACGCCCGCACGCGCGCGTGCAGGTAGTCCACGTACGCCTGCCGGACGTCGTCCGGCGTCGGGAAGCCGGGCTCGTCCGCCAGCCACCCGTCCGGTACGGCGGCCGTGACCTCGCGCAGCAGGTCCCGCGTCACCCTGGGCGCCAGCTCGGCGTCGGCCGCCCGGACGTCCGGCGCGGCGGGCGTCCCCGCGGCGCCGGCCGGGCCCGGGGGACGCAGCCGGCCGAGCGCGTGGTGCCGGAAGTCGTAGGGCTTCGCCGGGTCCGCCGTGTCCCAGCGGTGGTGGAAGACGAGGGCGGCGCCGTGGTCGATCAGCCACAGCCGGGGCGGTGCGACGCCCAGGGTCGGCCAGATCATCAGGTTGGAGCTGTGCACCGTGCGGTCGACGTTGACGGTCAGCGCGTCGAACCACACGATCCGGCCCGCCTCCAGCGGGTCCACGGGGAAGCCGCGCGCCACTTCGGGGGTGAAGTCGCGGGCGCCCGGGAGATAGTCCATGCCGAGGTTGATCCCGGCGCTGGCGCCGTGCAGGTCGCGCACCTCCTGGTGTTCCTCGTGCGCGGCGATCGCCGGGTCGAAGTGCACCAGGACCAGTTCGGGGAAGCGCAGCCCGAGAGCGCGTGCCAGCTCGCCCACGATCACCTCGGCGACCAGCGCCTTGCGGCCCTGCGCCGAGCCGGTGAACTTCACCACGTACGTCCCGAGGTCGTCGGCCTCGACGACGCCGGGCACGGAGCCACCCGAGCGGAGGGGGGTGACGTAGCGGGTTGCCGCGACCTCTCTCAGCATCGTCCTGGGCCCAACGGGTCGTCTGTCTCATGTTCCACTGCCGGCTCCAATGCGGTGCGATCGAGGGAATTCTGCCTGATCGGCCCTGGGGAGACGCCGGGAGTCCCGGCCGGGCCGCTCGGCTCCCGGTCTCCGCCGTCTCCCCGGCAGTCGTCGACGGCGGTGCGGCCCTCCGACCCGGCCATCAGTCGCGCCCTCGGCCCGGCCTCGACCGGCCTACCGCACCGAGGACCCGGACCCCGCCTGCAACGGCGTCGGGTGTGCCTCGTACCCGGCGAGGCAGAGCCGCATACGGCACTGGTCCTCGGCCTCGGCGAACACCTGCCGCCCCCAGTGGGCGCTCAGGCGGTGCGCGACGTCGACCAGCCGACGGCGGTCCTCCGGGGTGTGGGCCGGGAAAGCGGCCCAGCCCCGGTCGGCGATCTCGTTGCCCAGTTCGTTGAGCAGCACGGCCCGGAAACGCCGCTCCTCCTCCTCGGTCAGCGGTGTGGTCGTGCCCTCGCCGGGCAGCACCCGGACGTTGTAGAGGTCCCGCGTCTCCATGCCGTCCTCCGTCTGCTCGGGGCTCGCCGCTCAAGGTCCATGTGCTCAAGGTCCATGTGCTCGTGACCCACGTGCTCGTGGCTCACGCGCTCGTGACCGGTCCGTGTCGAGACTACTGGCCCGCGGCCGAGGGCGGCCGCCGGGCACCTCCCCGGCGGGCTCCCGGTCCGGCCCCCGGTCCGGCTCACGGTTCCGGTTCGCCGCTTAGGCCAGATGCCCGCGTGCGGATGCGCGTCCCCCGCGTTCCGCCACAAGATCCTGATCATGCGGACATCAATTGTTATCCGGCCGTCTCTCCGGCCGATGCGACGCGGCAGTGCGCGCCACGCCATATCCGCGGCCCTCGCCTTCGGCATCCTGCTGACGACGACCACGGCATGCGGTGACACGACCGGCTCGTCGAGCCCCGGCGGCGCACCAGGAAACAACAACCCGGCGTCATCCGGCTCCCCCCGCCCGGCGGTGGGCATACACCTCCCGGGCGTCGGAGACCGGATGGGCAAGCAGATACCGGCCAGTACCCGTCAGGTGGTCGTCGTCTACGGCGAGCGCCGGGACTCCCCCGACAGCCTCCTCGTGCTCTACGAGAAGCGCGGTACGGCCTGGCAGCGGACGGGCAGTTGGCCCGCGCACAACGGCAGGTCGGGCTGGACGACGGAGCACCGCCTGGACGACGAGCGCACGCCCGTCGGGGTGTACGGCCTCACGGACGCGGGAGGCTCACTGCGGGATCCGGGCAGCCGGCTGCGGTACTGGTACGACGACAACGCCTTCGCCGCCACACTGCCCGAGGAAGAGGCCCACGCCCACGACTTCGACTACGTCATAGCCATCAACTACAACCGGCTGAAGGGCTCCCCGCCCTATGACTGGTCCCGGCCCGAAGGCGTGGAGAAGGGCGGCGGCATCTGGCTGCACCTGGATCACGGTGACGGCACGTCGGCCTGCGTCACGGTCCCGGAGACCGGGATGAAAACCCTGCTGCGCACCCTCGACCCGGCCCAGCACCCCGTCATGGTGATGGGCGACCGGGACCGCCTCAAGAGCTGACGGACATTCCGGCCGCCCGGCTCCCGCCGTCCGCCGGGCCCCGGCCCGGCGGACGGCCGGCGCCCGTGCACGACGCGCTGGTGTCCGGCCGGGGCGGACGGCGAGTCGGCCGCGATCACGCCCTGCGTGTCCGTACCGGAAATTCCAGGTCGATGCCATCGTGCGGGCCCGGAAGCGACGGTACGATCGCGATTTTGACAGGGACTTCGAGAGGCACTTCGAGAGGCACTTCGACAGGGACTTCGAGGCGCCCCGTTCGGCGCGGGCGCGGGCGAGGAGGGGACGCATGGTGGAGCGGTCGGAAGGGCGGACGGACTTAGCCGCGCAGGCGGCGGGGATCGACGTGGTGGCCTTCGATCCGGAGGCACGGGTGTGGGTGACGCGGGCGGGGGCGGAGGCCGGGCGGCCCGGTCTGGTGCCCGTGCCACGGCTGGAGGGTTGCCTGCGGGCGGACGCGGGGACGCTCGACGACGACGCGGACGACTTCGGTCACCTCGTGCACGAGGTCCCGGCGGTCGTGCTCCAGGCCGAGTCCGCCGACGACGTCGCGGAGATGATCAAGCTCTGCAACGACTACCGCGTCGCGGCTGCGGCCCGCGGTCAGGGACATGCGACGTACGGCCAGGCGCAGGTCGCCGAGGGCCTGGTGATCGAGACGAGCACCCTGGACGGGATCGGGCCGGTGACGGCCGGGCAGGTCACGGTGGGCGCCGGGGCGGTGTGGAGCGCGGTGGCGCGTCAGACGCTGCGGCACGGGCTGACGCCGCCGGTGTTCACGGACTACCTGGAGTTGTCGGTGGGCGGCACCCTCTCGGCCGGCGGGCTCGGCGGCCAGGCTCACCTGTACGGCGCCCAGGTGGACAACGTCCTCGCGCTGGAGGTGGTCACCGGTACCGGGGAGGTGGTCACCTGCTCGCCCACCCGGCAGCCGGACCTGTTCCACGCGGTGCTCGCCGGGCTCGGCCAGTGCGCGGTGATCATCTCGGCGACGCTGCGGCTGGTGACCGCGCCCGAGACCGTACGGCACTTCCTGCTGCCGTACGCGGACCTGGAGACGTTCCTCGCCGACCAGCGGCTGCTCGCCGGGGACCAGCGGTTCGCGTATGTCGAGGGCACGGCCGAGCCGGACGAGTCGGGGGCGTACACGAAGTACGTGCTGGAGGCCGTCGCCTACGGGCCGCCCGCCGGGCCGGCGCGGGACGACGGCGCGTTGCTGCGTGGCCTGCGGTACGACCGGGCCGGGCAGATCTCCGCGCAGACGCTCGGATACTTCGACTTCCTGAACCGTCTGGCCGACGGCGTGGCCGCCCTCCAGCAGGAGGGATTCTGGTCGTGGTGCCACCCGTGGCTGAATCTGCTGCTGCCCGGCGACCGCGTCGCCGAACTGTCCCGGACCCTGCTGGACGGGTTCGCCGGGCAGGACGTCGGCCCCGGCGGTGTCGTCCTGCTCTACCCGCTGGTCCACCGGCGCCTGCACACCCCGCTGCTGCGGGTCCCGGACGATCCGGTGCCGTATCTGATGGCCGTGCTGTGGACGCTGGACCCGGCGGACCAGGCGGCGGTGAGCGCCCGGACGGCCGCCAACCGCGTCGCCTACGAGACGGTCCGCGCGGCCGGCGGCACCCAGTATCCCGTGGGGTCCGTCCCGATGACCGCGGCGGACTGGCGCGGCCAGTACGGCAAGCTGTGGGAGGAGTTCGACGCCGCCAAGCGCCGTTACGACCCCCATCGACTGCTCGCTCCGGGCCAGCACGTCTTCACCGCCTGAGCGGACCGGCCCACACCACACCCGCACCCCACACGTGCGACCGGCCCGGCGCCCGTACCCGCGCCTCTGGTCCCTGTCACCGCCCACCGCCCACTGGCGGCGTCGGCGCTACCCGCCCGCCAGTGGGTTCGGCAGCGGCAGATAGCGGGCGTCGGCGCCGTCCGCGCGGGTCCAGCGCAGCAGCAGGTTCGTCTTGCCCGGCAGGGTCGGCGAGGCGAGCAGGGCGCCGGCCTCGGGCAGGCCGTGCCGGGCGAGTTCGCCGCGGACGGCGGGCCAGGGGTCGAGGCCGGGATGGCGCTCGGCGAGGGCCGCGGCGACCTCGACGACGTTGTTGACCACCAGGGTGTAGACGAGCCGTTCCCAGCCGGCCGCCCGGGACACGTCGGAGAGGAGCTTGACACCCTCGGCGTCCCGGAACAGCGCCTGCACGGGCAGACCGGCGCCGTCCACGGCGATCAGCGTGTTCTGAAGATGCGCCTCGACCACCACGCCGTGGTCGGCGAAGGCCGCCAGGGCCGGGGGGACCACCTGGCGCAGGTAGGCCGCCCACCAGGCGGCCGGGTCGGCGGTCGCGGCGAGCGGGTCGCCGTCGAAGCCCTCCACCAGTCCGGCGGCCAGCAGCGGCGTCGCGCCCGGCAGCAGGTGGGCGCCGAACCCGTCACGGACCAGGACGGCCAGTTCCTCGAAGGCGAAGGCGGCCGTGCGGTAGCCGCGGTCCCCGAGCCAGGCCGCCGGGCCGTCGAAGGCGGCGAAGGCACGGCTCGCGGCGGAGTCGGTACGGCGCAGCCTGAGCAGATCATGCCGCCACAGGCGGCGGATGTCGTTGGTGATGCGCACGTCGAGGCTGAACTTCAGGAACAGATCGAGCCCGGGTTCGTACAGGGTGCGGATCGCCGCCGTGGGCCACACCGTGGAGGCGGTCGTGCCCAGCCGGAGCAGGCGTCCGTCGGCGAAGGCGGGCGCGAGGGCGGGGGCGGCCAGGTCGAGCTGCCAGGGGTGGGCGGGCAGCAGCCGGTAGCCGGGCGGGGCGGTGCCGAGGGCATCCAGCGCCGCGGTGTCGCCCTCCTCGACCACGGCGTCGGCGCGTACGCCCAGCAGTACGAGCGGGAAGCGGGTGTGGGCCTCGGGGGAGTACGGCAGCCAGCCGTCGGCCGGGCCGCCGCCGCGGGCCTTGGGCGCCGGATGGCAGGGATGACCGGTGAGGAGGGACTGCTCGGAGCGCAGGTACGGGTCGTCGGGCGGTGTCGCCCGAGCGCGGGCGGTGAGCAGCGCGGCGATGGTGTCGCGGCTGTCGAGCATCTCGCCGGGCAACTCGTCGTTGGGCACTCCGGTGTGCCGACGCAGTTCGTCGGCGACCAGTCCGACCAACTCGGTGTGGTCGAGGCGGTGCCAGGCGCCGGCCGTGTACACCTCGGGTGCGGTGGGCCGCCGCAGGCCGCGCACGCGCAGCAGCCGGCCGCTCGCGGGCAGCCGGTGGACCAGCGGCCCGCCCGGTTGCGGCGATCGTTCGGCGACCTCCCTGAGCAGGCAGTTGAGCAGGGGCGCGGCGGCGTACGCGTCGGCACGTACGCCGACGTCGTCGCCGAGGTGCAAGAGGTCCACGCGGTCCCGTTCCTCGTCCAGGGTCCAGATGGTGTCACGGGCCACATGGCGTCGCGCACCCGGTCGGTCCGATCCCGATCAGTATGTCTGTCGAACAGGGCATGCGTGCCACCCACCCGGATCCGAGGAGCCAGCCCGTGCACCGTCCCCCCACCGCCGAGGCCCAGGTCGCCGCCGAGCTGGCCGACGTACGGCCCGGCCTCGTGCCGTGGTACGCGGCCGAGCTGCCCGGAGCCCGCGCGGCCGTGCTGACCCGCCTGTGGCGGGCGCTGGCCCACGAGCCGCTGCCGTGGCTGGCCGGGCGGACGGCCGGTCCGGACGGGCTCGCCCTGCGGCTCGCCGACGGCCGGACGCTGGACGGGCCGCTCGCGGATCCGTACGCGACCGACGCGTATGTGACGGCCGTCTCCCTGGACGGCACGGCGTACGACGATCCGGCCCGGCTGCTGACCGCCCTCGCGGTACCGCACGCGGCCGGTTTCGCGGCTGAACTCGCGCACAGCGTGGCCTCGTTGGCGCTGTCGCGGGCCGGTCAGCCGGAGCCCTCCCCGGTGTGGCCCGCGCGGGACTGGGAGTGGGAGCAGCGGGTGGTCGACGGTCATCCGTTCCACCCCGGGTGCCGGTCCCGGCCCGGTTTCTCGGTGGCCGAGCAGTTCGCGTACGCGCCGGAGCACCGGCCGGTGGTGGACCTGGGGACAGTGCCGGTCGCCGCCGCGGAGTGCCTGGTGAGCGGCGAGTGGCCCGCGGAGCTGCGGGACGGGGGGCGGCTGCTGATCCCCGTGCATCCCTGGCAGGCCGCCCATGTCCTCAAGTCCCCGGGCGGGGGCGGGCCGTCCGCCCACCCGCTGATGTCGCTGCGCACGCTCGCCCTGCCGGACGGACCGCACGTCAAGACCGCCCTGAGCACCCGGCTGACGTCCTCGGTGCGGGACATCTCGGTGTACTCGGTGGGTGCCTCGGCGACCCTGTCGGCGTTCGCGGAGGGCCTTGCGGCCCACACGGACGGGCTGCTGCACGTCACCCGCACCCTGGGCGCGGCCACCGCCCACTCCCCCGATCTGGCGGCGGTGCTGCGCGAGTCGCCGCAGCGGTTCGCGGCGCCGGGCGAGTACGTGCTCCCGGTCGCCGCCCTCGCCGCCACCGGGCTGCCGCGCTCCCCGGCCCGGCTCGCGGCGTTCGTCCGGCTCGCGCTCACCGTCGGGCTGCGGCTGCTGGACCTGGGGGTGGCCCTGGAGGCGCACGGCCAGAACCTCCTGGTGGTGCTGTCCGGCTCGGGCGATCCGCTGCGGCTGGTCTACCGTGACCTCGCCGACATCCGGATCAGCCCCGCCCGGCTGGCCCGGCACGGCATCGTCCCGCCGGAGCTGACGGGCCGTCTGATCACGGACGACGTGCGGACCCTGCGGCGCAAGCTGTTCGGCTCCCTGGTGGCGGGGGCGCTGGCCGCCGTGGCGGGTTCGGGGGAGGCGCTGCGGGCCGCGCTGGCGGCGGCCCTGCCGGATCTGCCGCGCACCGCCGACCTGGCCGCGCTGTGCGAAGGGCCGTTGCCCGCCAAGGCCCTGACACTGATGCGGCTGTCCCCGCGAACCCCCGGTGACCAGTGGGCGGCGCTGCCCAACCCGTTCGTTTTGGAGCCCGACACCTCTGATCAATAGGATCCGCCGATGATCAGAACACAACGGCTGGCGGCGGGAGTCTGCGCTCTGCTCGCCGCCCTGACGGCCGCGCTGGCGTTCCCCGCCTCAGCAGCCGCCGACGAGACGGAGCAGGCCGCTCCGAAGGTGGAACTGGTGCTGGACGTCAGCGGTTCCATGCGTACGGCGGACATCGACGGCGGAACGCGGATGGCCGCGGCGAAGCAGGCGTTCAACGAGGTGCTGGACGCGACCCCCGAGGAGGTGCAGCTCGGCATCCGCACGCTGGGGGCCAACTACCCCGGCAACGACCGCAAGGAGGGCTGCAAGGACACCGAGCAGCTCTACCCGGTCGGCCCGTTGAACCGGACCGACGCCAAGACGGCGGTGGCGACGCTGGCGCCGACCGGCTGGACCCCGATCGGGCCGGCGCTGCTGAAGGCGGCCACCGACCTCGATGGCGGTTCCGGCACCCGCCGTATCGTCCTGATCAGCGACGGCGAGGACACCTGCCAGCCGCTCGACCCGTGCGAGGTGGCCCGTGAGATCGCCGCCAAGGGCATCGGGCTGACCATCGACACGCTCGGTCTGGTGCCCGACGCCAAGACCCGCGACCAGCTCAGCTGCATCGCGGACGCCACCGGCGGCACCTACACCTCCGTGCAGCACAAGGCGGAACTCAGCGACCGCGTGGGCCAGTTGGTGGACCGGGCGGCGGATCCGGTGGTCACTCCGGTGGCGACCGAGGGGTCCGGCGAGTGCGCCGAGGCGCCCGCGCTGAAGCCCGGCCTGTACACGGACCGCGAGGAGTTCGGGCAGCAGCGCTGGTACAAGGTGGACGTCGAGCCCGGCCAGGAGCTGCGCGCCTCGGTGAGCGTCGCGGCGGACCGGGCCGTGAACCCCGACTACGGGGTGCTGCTGCGGGCCGTCACCACGCACGGCCGGGAGGTCGTGCGCGGCGAGGCGGCGGGCAACGGCCGTACGGACGTCATCTCGACGGGCCTGCGCTACCCGAAGCCCGAGAGCGACGACGACAACGCCCCGGCGGAGTCGATCTGCTTGCAGGTCACCAACTCCTACTCAGTGGCCTCCGGGGTGAAGACGCAGCCGGGCCTGCCGCTCGAACTGACCGTCGACGTCGTGGGCGGCCCGGACCAGGCGCACGACGTGGCCGCCTTCGGTCTCGGACGCGGCTGGTGGCTGCTCGGCGCGCTGGTGGTGACCGGTTTCGTCGGGGGGCTGCTGTGGGGCTGGGTGTCGCGCTGGCGGGTCGCGGTCTGGAGGACCAACTGATGCGAATCACACGTATGGTGACCGGTGCGCTGCTGCTGCTCGGGCTGGCCGCGGCGCCCGCGGCGGCCGACTCCACGCCGTCGCCGAGCGCGTCGGACGGCGGCAACGCGCCCACGCAGGCGGGGACTTCGTTCCGTACGGCGACCGAGATCGACCAGGGCCAGCAGGCCACCGCGGACGGCTCCACGGGTGACTACCTGTACTGGTCGTTCCCGGCGGACGCCGGGCAGCGCCCGGACGTCCGCGCGACGGTCAAGCTCCCCGGGACGCACGGCACGCAGACCTGGCAGCTGGACGTGTACGACGGTCTGCGCCGACGCCAGTCCTGCCAGTACGGCACCCAGACCCGCACCGCCGCGGGGGGCACCGGCACGGTCGAGCTGCACTGCGTGCTGCGCACGGTGCGGGCCTGGTCGGAGCCGTGGGCGAACGACCCGCTGCCGGGTACGTACTACGTCCGGCTGACCGTGGTGGATCTCGCCCCGGCCGATCTGGGGCAGCCGGTGCGTGCCGAGGTGCGCGCCGACGCCAAGCACATCGGCGGCTCGGCCGCGGTGGACGGTTCGCTGGCCGAGCCGCTGGTGCCCGGGAACTCCGTCAAGCAGGACACGGCCGGGGACGCGGAGAAGGACGGGTCGGTGAAGACCGCGGTGCTCTCCAGCATCAAGCCCGACGACGGCTGGTCGTCCGGCTGGTGGTCGGACCGCTGGGTGTGGACCGGGGTGGGCGGCGTGCTGGCCGCGCTCGCGGGTATCGGCGGGTACGCGCTGACCCGTGGCTCGGGGCGGCCGAACCGGGTGCCGCCGGGCGTCTGAGAACGACTGCGCGCGCAGGAGGGCCCGCCGGACGGATCGGCGGGCCCTCACTCCTTTCCCCTCGCTCCTTTCCCCTCGCTCCTTTTCCCCTCGTTCCTTCCCCTCGCTCCTTTCACGCCTCCCGCAGCGCCTTGGCGAGGGGGCTGTCCCCGGTGACGGTGATACGCCCGGACCGCACCGCGTCCGACACCCGCAGCAGGCCCCGGGCGACGGCCGTACCGGTGGACGTGTCCATCGCGAGCCGTGCCTCGGGTTCCGCGGGCGCCTGCCCGTCGCCGTACACCGGCCCGTCCTCGGCGCCGACGTACAGGTGGAAGTCCCCCTCGTCCAGACGGACTTCGACCAGGCGCACATCGGCCGGGGGGACATCGGTCAGGCGGACGTCGGCCGGGCGCACGTCGGCCGGGCGCACGTCGGCCGGGCGCACGTCGACGAGCCCCTCCTCCGCAAGCGCCCGCAGCAGGGGCAGCGCGAACCAGTGCGCGCGCACCGCGTCGGTCGGCCCGCGCTCCCCCAGCTCGGGCTGCCCCCACGCGCCCAGTGCCTGCACGACGGGCAGCAACTCCCGTCCGCGTCTGGTCAGTTCGTAGACGTACGCGGCGCCCGGCGGGGGCAGCCGGCGGCGGGTGGCGAGTCCGTCCCGCTCCATGTCCTTCAGCCGCGAGGCGAGTACGTCCGTACTCACTCCCGGCAGGTCCGCGTGCAGGTCCGTGTAGCGGCGCGGACCGGCGAGCAGCTCCCGGACGATCAGCAGAGTCCAGCGGTCGCCGACGAGGTCGAGCGCGCGGGCGGCGGAACAGTACTGGTCGTAGCTTCGGCGAGGTGACATGCGACGCAGTCTAGACATGTTGTTGGACTTTCCAAGCTCCCACTTGGTAAAACCAAGCAACACCAGTTATCTGAGGGGAAGCGGCGCATGGAGTTCCGGCAGTCGAACAAGCTCAGCGAGGTCTGCTACGAGATCCGCGGCCCGGTGATCGAGCACGCCGACGCGCTGGAGGAGGCGGGTCACAGCGTGCTGCGCCTGAACACCGGCAATCCCGCGCTGTTCGGCTTCGAGGCGCCGGAGGAGATCCTCCAGGACATGATCCGGATGCTGCCGCAGGCGCACGGCTACACGGACTCGCGCGGCATCCTCTCCGCCCGCCGGGCGGTCGCCCAGCGCTACCAGAACCTGGGCCTGGCGGTCGGCGTCGACGACGTCTTCCTCGGCAACGGCGTCTCGGAGCTGGTGTCGATGGCCGTCCAGGCGCTGGTGGAGGACGGCGACGAGATCCTCATCCCCGCGCCGGACTTCCCGCTGTGGACGGCGGTCACCACCCTGGCGGGCGGCAAACCGGTCCACTACCTGTGCGACGAACAGGCCGACTGGTACCCGGACCTGGCCGACATGGCGTCGAAGATCACCGACCGCACCAAGGCCGTCGTCATCATCAACCCCAACAACCCGACCGGCGCCGTCTATCCGAAGGAGATCGTCGAGGGCATCCTGGACCTCGCCCGCCGCCACGGCCTGATGGTCTTCGCCGACGAGATCTACGACCAGATCCTGTACGACGACACCGTCCACCACCCCACCGCCGCGCTCGCCCCCGACCTGGTCGTCCTCACGTTCTGCGGGCTGTCGAAGACGTACCGGGTGGCCGGGTTCCGCTCGGGCTGGCTGGTGGTCACCGGCCCCAAGCAGCACGCCAAGGACTACCTGGAGGGCCTGACGATGCTGGCCTCCATGCGGCTGTGCCCCAACGCGCCCGCCCAGTACGCCATCCAGGCCGCGCTCGGTGGCCGCCAGTCCATCCGCGAACTCACCGCACCCGGCGGACGGCTCAGGGAACAGCGGGACGTGGCCTGGGAGAAGCTCAACGAGATCCCGGGCGTGTCCTGCGTGAAGCCCAAGGGCGCGCTGTACGCCTTCCCGCGCCTCGACCCCAAGGTGCACAAGATCCACGACGACGAGAAGTTCGTCCTCGACCTGCTGCTCCGCGAGAAGATCCAGGTCGTCCAGGGCACCGGGTTCAACTGGCCGTCCCCGGACCACTTCCGCATCCTCACCCTGCCGCACGCGGACGACCTGGAGGCGGCGATCGGACGGATCGGGCGGTTCCTCGGCGGATACCGGCAGTGACATCCGCCGGGCCCGGTGCCTGAGCGCGATGTGGCCCCCAGGCGGGGATGAGTACCTGTACTCATCCCCGCGGAACATCCCCCGGGCCACCCTGTGAGGGCAGCAGCCGACCCGACCCGAAGGACGCCCGACATGCCGAACACCTCCCGCACGCGCCGCTTCCTCGCCCTCGCCACGGACAACTGGCCCGCACGCGGCTATCTCGCCGTGGTCGCCGCGTCGCTGGCGGTCTTCCTGTACGCCGTGTACCTGTCGCCGGACCCGGGGTTCGCCGCGATCTGGCCGTACATGACCACGGCCCCGCTCAGCATCCTCGCCTTCCTGGTGCCGACCCCGGAATGGGACTCCTCGCTCTCCTGGCTGAGCCCATTGATCTTCTCCGCCGGTGTGGCGTTGTCCGGTCTGGTCAACGCGGCCCTGATCGGCCTGCTCGCCCGCGCGCTGCGCACCGGGACGCCGCACCCGACCGCCTGAGGAAGTCACCGGCCGGGGCACCGTCACGCGGGTCACGCGGGTCACGCGAGAGCGACCTCGCACCAGACGGTCTTGGTGTACGGGTCCGCACACGTCGTACCCCAGTGCGTGGCCAGCGCCTCCACCAGCAACAGCCCCCGGCCGGACTCGGCGTCGAGACAGGCCGGTTCCAGGTCTCCCGGGCCGGGCGGACGGCGGTCGGGCCGCGGATCCGTCACCTCGATACGGAGCGTGGCGTCCGCGGGGTACAGGGTGAGCCGGAGGCGGAAGCCGTGGCCCCGCGCCCGGCCGTGCAGTGCCGCGTTCGCGGCGAGTTCGGTCACCAGCAGGGCCACCGTGCGGTTGGCCTCGGTGTCGTACGTCCAGCCCCAGCTGTGGACCTGCTCGGCCGCCAGGTGCCGGGCGAGCCGGGCGCCTCTCGGAGTGGCCGAGAGGAGGAGGGCGGAATGACGGACCGTCGAGTCGGCGATATCAGCGTTCACCTCACCCAGCGTGGTCACGTGTATCTACCCTGAACAGCAGCGCCGTCAGTACGCAGCGTCACTGTCCGGTCGCTGTCCGGGACTGTCCGGGCCGCGATGCGTGACGCGGCGGACGGGCCGGAAGTTGCTCACGGGAGCCGCGTGGTGGAGGTGTCGGAATGGTGGACGTGACCGGTGGGGACGCCGAGGACGAGGAGTCGGCGGCCGTCCTGCGGACCGTCGGCAAGGTCGTCAAGATGTACCGCGAGCGGAAGAAGCTCACCCAGGCCGAACTGGGTACGGCCATCGGCTACAGCGAGGAGCAGGTCTCCTCGGTGGAACGGGGACGGCGGGCACCGAAGGCGCAACTCCTCGAAGCGGCGGACCAGGTGCTCGAAGCGGGCGGGATGATCGCCGGGCTGACGAAGGACGTGGAGCAGGCGCGGTATCCGAAGAAGGTGCGGGATCTGGCGAAGCTGGAGGCGGAGGCGGTTGAGATCTGCGCGTACGCCAATTCCGTCGTCCACGGCTTGCTCCAGACGCCGGAGTACGCGGGCGCGCTGTACTCAATGCGGCGTCCTCCCTTCGCCGAGGAAGAGGTGGAGCGTCTGGTCGCCGCTCGGATGGCTCGCCAGAAGATCTTCGATCAACAGCCCGCTCCTGTCTTCAGTTTCGTCCAGGAAGAGGTGACACTGCGTCGTCCGCTCGGGGGCAGAATGGTGATGCGGAGACAGCTCGAACGCCTGTTGGAGGTCGGCCAGCGACGGAACGTCGAGATCCAGGTGATGCCCACGCACCGCGAGGACCACGCGGGTCTTGACGGATCGCTCCAGTTGCTGCGGCTGAGGAAGGGGGACACGGTGGCACACAACGAGGTGCAACTCACCAGCCGCCTGATCTCGCACCCTCAGGAGATCCAGGTCTTCGAGGTCCGCTATGGCATCATCCGAGCCCAAGCCCTCACGCCCCGCGAATCGCTGGCCTTCATCGAGAAAGTACTGGGAGAGACAAGATGACCAACCCCACAGCGGACAACGGTTCCGCGCTGGAGTGGTTCAAGAGCAGCTACAGCACCTCCGACGGCCCGGAGTGTGTGGAGGTCGCCTTCGCCCCCAGCACCGTCCACATACGGGACTCGAAGCACTACCAAGGCCCCCGGCTCACTGTCGGCCCGAGGGGATGGGCCGCCTTCGTCGAGAACGTACCGCAGCAGGGATGATGACCCATCCCACAACGGACCGTGGCTCTGCGCTGAAGTGGTTCAAGAGCAGCTACAGCACGAACGACGGGCCGGAGTGCGTGGAGGTCGCCTTCGCCCCCAGCACCGTCCACATACGGGACTCGAAGCGCCACCGGAGCCCCCAACTCACCATCGGCCCCGAGCAATGGTCCGCCTTCGTCTCGTACGCCACCGGCCGCTGAGGACGACAAACCGAAAGGGGGCCGCCAATGACGGGAACCGGCATGACCGACCGCCGCCCGCTGCTGCTCCTCGACGTCGACGGCCCCCTCAATCCCTTCCGCGCCCGGTTCCTGCGGCACCACGGCTACGTCACCCGGCGGCTCCGTCCCGCCGACTGGTCGGCGCGGCAGGAGCCGGGCTCGCGGCGGCTGCGCCGCGGGCTGCGGGTGCGGCTGCACCCCGGTCACGGCGCCCGGTTGCTCGCGCTGCCGTACGAACTGGCGTGGGCGACCACCTGGATGCACGAGGCCAACGAGATGATCGCGCCGGTGATCGGACTGCCGGGCACGCTGCCGGTCATCGAATGGCCCGAGTTGTTCGCCACGGATCCCGAGGGCCTGTACTGGAAGACCCGGCACGTGGTCGCGTGGGCGGCCGGGCGGCCCTTCGTCTGGGTCGACGACATGATCACGGATCTCGACGTACGGCATGTCGCCGCGCACCACGACGGCCCCGCGCTGCTCCTTCCGGTCGACCCCCGCCACGGCCTGCGGGAGCGTGAATTCACGGAGCTGGCGCGCTGGGCCCGTAGCCTCTGAGACATGGGTGATCTTCTCCTGGTCCGGCACGGCGAGACCGAGTGGTCGCTGTCCGGACAGCACACCGGCTGGACGGACGTACCCCTCACCGAGCACGGCCGGGAGGAGGCCCGCCGACTGGCGCCGCTGGTGCGCTCGCAGCAGATCGGCGCGGCCTTCGTCAGCCCGCTGCACCGGGCCAGGGAGACGGCCGAACTGATCGGGGCGGGTGACGCCCGCGTCGACGCCGACCTGCACGAGTGGGACTACGGGGGCTACGAGGGGATCACCACCGACGAGATCCACCGCACCCGGCCCGGCTGGTTCCTGTTCACGGACGGAGTGGAGCCGGGGCCGCCGGAGCACCCTGGGGAGACTCCCGAGCAGGTCGGCGCGCGGGCCGACCGGGTCCTGGCCGAGGTGGACGCCGCGCTCGCCGACATCGACACCGACGCCGATGTGCTGCTGGTCGCACACGGGCACTTCCTGCGCGTCCTCACCGCCCGCCGCCTGGGGCTGCCGCCCGCGCACGGGGCCCTGTTCCTGCTGGAGACCGGCACGCTGTGCCGACTGGGCACCGAGCACGAGCGGCCGGTCGTCGCGGAGTGGAACGTCCGGCCGGCCGACTGACCGGGCCGAGCCGGGCCCATCGTCGGGTCAGGCCCGCTGTCGGACCCCGGTCGTACGCTTCGAAGGGAGCGTACGACCGGCCCCGCGCAAGAGCCGGCCACCGGCTCAGCACAGTGAGCGTCCACCGGCTCCGCGAAGGGCCGACCATCGGGGAGGAGCCAGACCGTGACCCGACCGCCGACCGCCGCGCAGCGGCAGGTGATCGACGCCGCCGACCCGGTCACCGGGCGGCTGCGGGGCACGGAGCCGCAGCTCGCGGCGCTGGTGAAGCGGGGGCTGGCCTTCCGGCATCCGCGTCCGCCGCACGACCACTTCCTCACTCCGGCGGGACACCGGCTGCGTGCGACGACCCCGCCGACCGCCGCCCCTGCCGCACCGGCCACGGCTCCCGTCGCGCACGCCCACCGTCCCACCGTCCCGGCCGCCGACAGCGGGGTGTTCGCGGCCCGTGTCGGCGGCCCGGAGGACACCGAGGTGGCCTCCGGGCCGGACCGGGCCCGCGAGGTGCACACCGCCTGGCAGGGGCTGCTCGAACTGCGCCGGATGACCAACCCGGACGGGTCCGCCGACCGTCCGTGCGGCTGGGAGCGCGCGCATCTGGTGCGGGCCGCCGCACTCGCCCTGGAGGCGGCCGGACACCGGCCGGCCGGGCCGGAGCCGGACACCGACGGGTACCGGGTGCGCGCGACCCCGCAGCCGGAGGCGGTCGGGGTGTACACGCGCGACGCCGAGCTGCTGCGGGCCTGCGCGGCCACGCTGGAGAACGCGGGCTGGCAAGCCGGGGAGTACACCCGGCCGCGGACACGGGAGCGGTATCTCCTGGCCTCCCCGCGCCGGGTGTGAGAGGGGGCATGCCAGGATCGGAGGCATCAGTGCCTCATACACACGAGGAACACCGGAACACGAGGGAGAGCCAACTGTGAGCGAGCCGTTTTCCGTCCGGGTGACCGTCCGCGGATACGAGACGGATGTCCAGGGCCACCTCAACCAGGCGGTGTACCTCAGCTACGCGGAGCACGCCCGCTGGTCGGCGCTCCAGGCCGCCGGAATCAGCCAGAGCCGGCTCTCCGGCCAGGGCGTCGGCCCGGTCGTGCTGGAGACGACGATCCGTTATCTGCGCGAACTGGTCGCGGGCGAGGAGGTCGACGTGACCTGCGAGTTCGAGTGGGGCGAGGGCAAGACCTTCCGGATCCGGCAGACGATTCGGAAGGCCGACGGCACCGTGGCCGCGGAGATCACCGGGGTCAGCGGTGTGCTGGACCTGAAGCTGCGCAAGCTGGTCGCCGACCCGCGGAAGGTCTTCAAGGAACTGGCGACCGACTTCGGCCCGTTCGGGCTGTGACGCCCCGCGGGACGGCCCGCGGGACGGCCCGCTCCGAGCGACCCGGTACCCGCGCGGCGGCCGACGGGCGCGGAGATCGGGGTCAGTGGCCGGCCGCCATCTCCTCGCCCGCCTCCATGGGGTGGGTGACGTCCCGCGCCTGCCCGCCGCGGCCGAGGTGGTTGAAGACCAGGTTGAGCAGTACCGCGGCCACGCAGCCCGTGGAGATGCCCGAGTCGAGGACGATCCGTACGGTCTGCGGGAAGGCGTGGTAGAAGTCCGGAGCGGTGATCGGGATGATGCCGACGGCGAGGGACACGGCCACGATCAGTACGTTGTTGTCCCTGTCCAGGCCGGCCCTGGCCAGCGTCTGGATGCCGCTCGCGGCCACCGAGCCGAACAGCACCACGCCCGCGCCGCCGAGCACCGGGGGCGGTACGACGGCGATGAGCGAGGCGGCCATCGGGCACAGGCCCATCAGGACCAGGAAGCCACCGCCCGCGGCGACCACGAACCGGCTGCGTACACGGGTCATCGCGACCAGCCCGATGTTCTGTGCGAAGGCGCTGCACATGAACCCGTTGAACAGCGGGCTGATCGCCGTGCCGAGCGTGTCGGCGCGCAGTCCGGCCGCGATGGTCCGCTCGTCCGCGGGCCGTTCGACGATCTCGCCGAGCGCCAGCATGTCCGCGGTCGACTCCGTCATCGACACCACCATGACCACGCACATGGACAGGATCGCGGCGAGGTGGAACTGCGGTGCCCCGAAGTGGAAGGGGGTCGGGAAGCCGACCACGTCCGCGTCGGCGACCGGGGCGAAGTCGGTGACACCGAACGGGATCGCGACGAGCGTCCCGGCGATCAGGCCGAGCAGGACCGCGATCTGTTTGACGAAGCCACGGGTGAAGCGGCGCAGCAGCAGCACGATCACGAGGGTCGCGGCCGCGAGGCCCAGGTACTTCACCGAACCGTAGTCGTGGGCGGCCGGGTCGGGACCCTGCGCCCAGCCGAAGGCGACGGGCAGCAGTGACACGCCGATGAGCGTGATGACCGACCCGGTGACGACGGGCGGGAAGAAGCGGACCGCCTTGCAGAAGAAGGGCGCGGCCAGGAAACCGAGGACTCCGGCGACCATCACGGCGCCGAAGATGACCGGCAGGGCGTCGGACCTGTCATGGCTCGCGGCGACGATCGCGGTCATGGGGGCGACCCCGGCGAAGGTGACGCCGTTGACGAAGGGCAGCCGGGCGCCGATCTTCCAGAACCCGATGGTCTGCAGGAAAGTGGCGAGGCCCGCGGTGAACAGGCAGGCGCCGGTGAGGAAGGCGAGGTCGGTGCCGGACAGGCCCGCGGCGGCGCCGACGATCAGGGGCGGGGCGACGACCCCCGCGTACATGGCGGCCACGTGTTGCAGGCCGCTGGTCGCCAGCTTGAGGGCGGGGAGTTTCGCGTCGACTGGGTGGGGTGCGGCAACGGGGTTCGCGGACACGGCGGCTCTCCTCCGGTCGGTTGCACGTCTGCTCTGACGTGGGTGTCAAGGAGGTGGGGTGTGCGGTTGTGCGGGTACCTCGCGCCGCGGCCGGGCCGGACGGTGGGAGGGTACCCGGAACGGGCCCGTTTTGGGGAACGGTGACCGTTCCGGGGCGCGCGGGTCGGCCGCGCGCCCCGGTGACGGCCGCCGTGGAGCCCCCTGGGATCCACGGCCGCCGACCGGGAGCCGTCCCTCCCGGCCGGAGCTTCAGCTGGTCAGTCCTGCGCGGCGAGCCGCGCCAGGCGCTGGGCCTCGGCCCTGGTGGACCGGGCGACGGCGTCCTCGTCGACGTGCAGCAGCCGCCCGTCCGCGACGATCTGCCGACCGTTCACGAACGACGCCGTGACCGGCGCCGCCGCCCCGAGCACCAGCGCGGCCACCGGGTCCGCGATGGACGCGTGGGCCAGCGTGCCGAGGTTCCACAGCACCAGGTCGGCCAGCTTGCCCGGTTCCAGCGAGCCGATCTCGGCCGCCCGGCCCAGCACCCGGGCGCCGCCGAACGTGCCGAGTCTGAGCGCCTGGCGGGCGGTCAGAGCGGCCTCGCGGTAGGCGCCGAGACGGTTGATCAGCAGGGCGTTGCGCAGTTCGGTGTGGAGTTCGCCGGACTCGTTGGACGCCGTGCCGTCGACGCCGAGGCCGACCGGGACGCCGGCCGCGAGCAGGTCGGGTACGCGCGCGATACCGGCGGCGAGCCGGGCGTTGGAGGAGGGGCAGTGGGCCACGCCGGTCCCGGTGCGGGCGAAGGCGGCGATGTCGGAGTCGTTCATGTGGACGCAGTGCGCCATCCACACGTCCTCGCCGAGCCAGCCCGTGGACTCGAAGTAGTCGGTCGGGCCCATCCCGAACAGTTCGTGGCAGAACTTCTCCTCCTCGACCGTCTCCGAGCCGTGGGTGTGCAGTCGTACTCCGAGCCGACGGGCCAACTCGCCGCCCGCACGCAGGAGTTCGGTGGAAACGGAGAAGGGCGAGCAGGGCGCGACGGCGATCTGGGTCATGGCGTCGAAGGAGGCGTCGTGGTGCCGGCGGACGGTCTCCTCGGTCGCGGCGAGGGCGCCCTCCAGGGTCTCGACGGCGAAGTCCGGCGGCAGCCCGCCGTCCTTGCGGCTGCGGTCCATCGAGCCGCGGGCGAGGGTGAACCGGACGCCGGTCTCGTGGGCGGCGCGGATGATCGCGCCGGACAGGTCGCCGGAGCCCCGCGGATAGACGTAGTGGTGGTCCATGGCGCAGGTCACGCCGCCGCGGGCCATCATCGCGAGCGAGCCCTGCGCCGCCGCGTACACCATCGGTTCGTCGATGCGTGCCCAGGTCGGGTACAGCGCGACCAGCCAGTCGAAGAGGTTGTGGTCCGTGGCCAGGCCCCGGGTGATCCACTGGTAGAAGTGGTGGTGGGTGTTGACCAGGCCGGGGGTCACCAGGTGGCCGGTGGCGTCGATACGGCGTACGACGTCCGTCAGTCCCCCGGGGGCCCGGCCCGCGCCGACCGCCTCGATGCGGTTGCCGGCGAGGACGACGTGTCCGTCCGCGTACTCGGTGTCGTCGGCGTCGACCGTCGCGATCGAACAGTTCTCGATGACGATGCGCTGGGCTGCTGCCATGATTCGTCCTTTGCGCTCTGTGGACCGAAGAGGTGAGGGCACGGCAGGACCCCGGGGATGTGAGTGCCGCGGCCGAGGAGCGCTGCTTGTCGGCCGCGGGTGCCGAAGACGGGTCGGTCAGAGGTTGCTGAGGTCCACCGGGATCCGCGCCTCGCGGCCCTCCCGCAGGACGGTGGCCTCGATGAGGCCGTAGGGGCGGTCGGCGGCGTAGTACACCTCGTTGTCGTTCTTCAGCCCGAAGGGCTCCAGGTCGACGAGGAAGTGGTGCTTGTTCGGCAGCGAGAAACGGATCTCGTCGATCTCGCCGCGGTGGGTGATCACGCGCGTGCCCATCTGGTAGAGCGTCTGCTGCAAGGAGAGCGAGTACGTCTCCGCGAAGGCCATGAGGAGGTGCTTCCTGGTCTCCTCGTAGGACGTCTCCCAGTCGGGCATGGGCTGCGTGTCGTCGCTCCAGCCGAACCGCCAGCGGCCGGAGACCTCGGTGGCCAGGATCCGGTCGCGGGTTTCCGGGAGGGTCGTGTACTTGTCCTTGACGTAGCCCCAGAACTCCGAGTCGGTGGAGTTCATGACGACCAGGTCCTTGAGGCCGGAGACGACCTCCCACGACGAGCCGTCGTAGGTGATCTGGGCCAGCCGGGTCTCCTGTCCCTTGCGGACGAAGGAGTGCCCGGACTCGCCCGCACCGGCGGGCCGGCCGTCGGCGCCTGCGGCCGGGATCCGCTCCCAGGCGTACTCCTCGACGCGGATCCGGGCCGTCCTGATCGGCTCCTGGCTCGTCACGAAGTGGCGGGCGAGGTGGATGCCGAACTGTTCGGCGGACTCGATGCCGTACTCCTTGGCGAACGCGAACACCGTGTTCTTGGTGGTGTCGGTCGGCAGGACGTTGGCGTTGGATCCGGAGTGGTGGACGTCGGCCATGTCGCCGCTCAGCGCCACGGAGACGCTGAGGTCCTTGATGTGGTGGGTGGCGCCGTCCCGCGTGATCCTGACGACCCGGTTCTCGGCCTTGCCGTACTGGTTCTGTCCGAGGATCACGTGCTGTCCCCGGACCGCCCGGGGGGCGGGTCGGGGGTCGGACGGGTGGGCGGGGCGGGAATTGACTGCCATGTGTCTGCTAGCTCCCTCGGTAAACGGAGTAGCCGAACGGGTTGAGCAGCAGCGGTACGTGGTAGTGCTCCCCGGCGGTCACCGCGAAGGTGACCGCCACCTCGGGGAAGAACACCGTGCCGCTGTCCCGGTTCGCGGGGGCGTCCTGCTGCGCATCGGCTTGGTTCTTCGCGCTGTTCTCGAAGTACGCCTCGACCTCGAAGCCGAGCCGTACGTGGGTGGTCCCTTCCGGCAGGGCCGGCAGGTCCTTGCACCGGCCGTCCGCGTCGGTCACGGAGCCGCCGAGCGGCCGCAGGTCCGCGTCGCGCCCGGCGCGGGCGGCGAGCCGGACGGCGACGCCCGCGGCGGGGCGGCCGACGCTGGTGTCCAGGATGTGGGTGGACACCGAACTCTGCCGCTCGGCGGCGGTGGTCGTGCTCATGGGGAAAGGTCCTCTTCGACGAGTCGGGCCAGCCGGACACGGTTGATCTTTGCCAGCTCGGCGCGGACGATCTCCCGCTCCTGCTCCGGCGTGTTGCCGATCCGTTCCCTGACCGCGTCGCGCAGTTGCCCGGCGGTCTTCCCGGTGGCGCAGACGAGGAACACCTGGCCGAACCGGTCCTGGTAGGCCAGGTTCAGTTCCAGCATCTCGGCCTTCAGCCGCGCCGAGGCGCCGGCCATGCCACGCTGCTCCCGGGCCGAGGCCGGGTCGCCGGGTCTCGGGCGGCCTATCGGCGGGTGCGCGGCCATCGCCTCCGCGAGGTCCGCGGGGGTCAGGGCGGCCGTGGCGGCGTCGCTGGCGGCGTAGAGGTCGTTGGCGGTGGCGTACGGGCGGTGGGCGAGCAGCCGGTCCGCCCACGCCGGAGCGGCGCACGCGGCCTGGAGGGCGGCGCGGGCCGTGTGCTCCGCCAGGACGTTGAACCGGGCCAGGCCCGGGGGCGTGGGAGTCGAAGTCACGGGAGCCTCCGTTGCCGGGAGCGGCTTCGTACGGATCGGGCTGCGGTCAGCTAACGCCCTGCGCCACCCGACGTCAACACTTTGTTGAAAATTCGAGGGCTCGGACCACCGCCGCCCGGCCCCCGGACGGCGCCCGCCGGCTCACCCGGGCCATGGCTCCGATCAGGTCTCTTTCTCGCGGTTGAGGTAGTTGTAGACGGTGAAGCGACTGACCCCGAGGGCGGTCGCCACGGTCTCCACCCCGTGCCGCACGGTGAAGGCGCCGCGCGCCTCCAGGACCCGTACGACCTCCTGCTTGGCCTTGCGGTCCAGGTCGGCCAGCGGCTTGCCGCGTCCGCGCTCCATGGCGGCCAGGATGTGGTCCAGCGAGTCGGCGAGCTGCGGCAGGCGTACGGCCACCACGTCGGCGCCCTCCCAGGCGAGCACGACGTCGTCGGGGCCGGCCTCGTCCGGCGGCAGCAACTGCCCGCCCATGGCGTCGACCAGCGGTTTCACCGCCGCGATGAACGGCTCGTCCCCGGTCAACTGCGCCCCTCCCCCGCCACGTTGACCTGGAGCGAGATCCGGGTGGCACCGGCGTCGAGCGTGCGGCGCAGCAGGGCGTCCACGGCCGCCAGCACGGCGTCGGCCGAACCCTCCGCCGTATTGCCGAACGGGCCGACGTCCACCGCGTCCAGCCCGGCTCCCTCGATGACCTCGCGGGCCACCAGCGCGTGCGCCGGAGCCTCGTCGAGATCGAAGGGCTCCGTCGTGAACTCCACTCGCAATCGCACTGTGCCCCCATGGCATCACTCGCCCGGCCGCTGTGGGTCGACCTTAACGGACACCCGGGCCGACAGCTCCTGGCCTTGACAACCACCCGCCCAGGGTTGCAGTCTTCCATTAAGCAGAAATCAACTTCCGCAATATGAAATTCTTGACCGGAAGGGGGCGCGGCCCCGATGGGATTCGCAGACCAGCGCTTCAACGTCAACCTGTCGATCCTCTTCACGGAACTCCCGCTCCTGGAGCGTCCCGCGGCCGCCGCCGCGGCCGGCTTCGCCGCGGTCGAGCTGTGGTGGCCCTGGGTCGACGAGCCTGCCCCCGAGCGGTCCCGGCTCGCCGCCCTGAAACAGGCGATCGACGACGCGGGCGTCCGGCTCACGGGCCTGAACTTCTACGCGGGCCGGCTCCCGGGACCGGACCGCGGGGCGCTGTCCGTGCCGGGCGAGGAGTCCGAGCGGTTCCGCGCCAACATCGACGTGGCTGCGGACTTCGCCGCCTCGCTCGGCTGCACGGCGCTCAACGCCCTGTACGGCAACCGTGTCGAAGGCGTGGGTCCGGCCGAGCAGGACACCCTGGCCCTGGAGAACCTGGTGCTCGCGGCCCGCGCCGCCGACCGGATCGGCGCGATCCTGCTGATCGAGGCGCTGAACAAACCCGAGTCACCGCTGTATCCGCTGGTCTCGGCACCGGCCGCGGTCGAGGTCGTCGACCGGGTGAACGAGGCGACGGGGCTCGGCAACGCACGCTTCCTCATGGACCTCTACCACCTGTCCATGAACGGCGAGGACCTGCCGGCGGTCATCGAGCGCCACACACCGAAGACCGGCCATGTGCAGATCGCCGACAACCCCGGCCGCGGGGCCCCGGGCACCGGCTCGCTCCCCCTGGAGGACCTCCTCGACCAAGTGCGCAAGGCCGGTTACGAGGGCTGGGTCGGCCTGGAGTACAAGCCGGGCGACCGCCCGAGCGCCGAGGCGTTCGAGTGGCTCCCGCGCGAAGCGCGCTGAACCCCGACGCCGACCCCCGACCGAGCACAGCAGTCAGAGAGGCACCCCATCATGAGCACCCAGGCCGACTCCCCCCGCGCCACCCTTCCGACGATCGCCTGGATCGGCCTCGGCATCATGGGCTCGCCCATGTCCGAGAACCTGATCAAAGCGGGGTACGACGTCACCGGCTACACCCTGGAGCAGGAGAAGCTGGACCGGCTCGGCGCCGCCGGCGGCACCGCGGCCGGCTCGATCGCCGAGGCGGTACGGGACGCCGACGTGGTCATCACCATGGTCCCGGCCTCCCCGCAGGTCGAGGCGGTCGCCTACGGACCGGACGGCATCCTGGCGCACGCACGGCCGGGCACGCTGCTGATCGACATGTCCTCGATCACCCCGCAGACCTCCGTCGACCTGGCCACGGCCGCCCGTGAGAAGGGCATCCGCGTCCTGGACGCCCCGGTCTCCGGCGGCGAGGCGGGCGCGGTCGAGGCCGTGCTGTCCATCATGGTCGGCGGTGAGCCGGCCGACTTCGAGGCCGCGAAGCCGATCTTCGAGGCGCTGGGCAGGACCATCGTGCTGTGCGGTCCGCACGGCTCCGGCCAGACCGTGAAGGCCGCCAACCAGCTGATCGTCGCCGTGAACATCCAGGCGTGCGCCGAGGCCGTGGTCTTCCTGGAGAAGTCCGGCGTGGACCTGGCGGCCGCCCTGGACGTCCTGGGCGGCGGCCTGGCCGGCTCGACCGTGCTGGCCCGCAAGAAGGACAACTTCCTGAACCGGGACTTCAAACCGGGCTTCCGCATCGATCTGCACCACAAGGACATGGGCATCGTCACGGACGCCGCGCGCACCGTCGGCGCGCCCCTGCCGGTGGGTGCGGTGGTCGCCCAGCTGGTCGCCAGCCTGCGCGCCCAGGGCGACGGCGGCCTGGACCACTCGGCGCTGCTGCGGGCCGTGGAACGCCTGTCCGGCTCCCAGGTCTGAGCCGGCCCCTGCCTCCGGGCGGCGCCGGTGCCGACATCTGTCGTGTCGCGCCCAGGCGCCGGCGCCGCCCGGAATCCAGTTCGGCGGACTGCCGACACCAGCTTCCCGCGGCCCGCGCTCCGCGACGCGTGGAGCGAGCCCCCGCGCCGCGTCCCGACGGACGGCCGGGCCGCTGTCCAGGCGTGGTCGCCGAGGACGCGGCGCGGGCGAGGCGGGGACCGCGGCGGACGTCCCCGGGGCCAGGCGAAGCCGAGGCCCGGGGACACGCGAACCAGTGCGGTGGTGAAGGACTCGGGGACCTCCTGCCCGACCGGAGGGGAGGGCGTCCCCGGTCCGTCGCGACCGCCGCGGTCCCGGCCCCACCTCCCAGGGCCGGGAGCACGGCCGCCTCCCTGGGTGGCCGCGGTCCCGGCCCCGCCGCTGAGCGAAGAGGCCCCCGATCCCGCCCGGCGGCGCGCATGTCCTGTCGCGCCCGGTCACGCGCCGCCGGGCGGCCAGCGGCTTCCCGCGGGCAGGACCGCGACGAGGGCCGGGGTACGGCCGCTGCCGTAGCCCGGCCTACGCAACCCTCAAATCAACCTCTGAGCATCGCACGCGGAGGCTTCGACGGCCCGTGCCGGCGGGCACACCACCGGCACGCGGCGCCCTCCGGCACCGGGGCGGCGGGCCCCGCACGGGGGTTTTCTCATGAGCCATACGACATCGACCGCACCGGACCCGTACGCGGTCGCCCTGCTCCGCGGCGGCGACCGCGCCGCGCTGACCGTCGCCCTCGCCGGGCTGCATCTGCGCGGCGTGGTCGAGGCCGGGCGGCCGGGCACGGTGCGCCGGACCGGGACGAAGGGGACCGTGTCCTTCCGCCACCCCTTGGAGAAGGCGGTACGCACCAGTCTCTACCGGCCGGCCGGACCACGGGAGCTGCCCGCCCGGGAGGTGGTGCGACGGGCCCTGGCCAGGATGCGGGCGGAGCTTGCGGCGCAGGGACTGCTGCGGGCGCTGCCACCGGGCCGCACCCGCGGCGCCCGCCGGTACCTGGCGGAGCTGCGGGACCACCATGCCCTCCCGGACGGCCCCGACGGCCTTTCTGAGGACGCCGTGCTGTTCGCGGTCGCGCTGTACGGCGAGCGCGCCCTGATGGCCGTCCTGCCGCGTTTCGCGCGCGAGGCCGGGCTCGTCGGCCGTGGCTCGCTCGCGGACGAGGGCCGGTTCCCCTTCGGGCGGGGCAACGACATCCGCTACTTCCGTCACGGGGTCGACGAGGGCGTCCTGGCCGACTTCGACGGGGACGACCGCGACCACGGGGGCGGCCCCGCGCACCCCGGCCACGACCACGGCGGCGGATCCCACAGCCATGACTACGGCGGCGGCTCCCACGGCCACGACTACGGCGGCGGCTGCGGAGGCGGCGGGTACGGCTGAGCGCCCGCGCAGCCGACGGCCGACGCGTGCGCCCGCGCACCCGAGGGCCGGGGCTTATCGAGGCACGCCGCGGGGGCGCCCCGTCCCCGGGCCGCCCCCGCACGCACCGGCCGGGTCAGACCTTGAGCGTCCGGATCGACGTCGGCGCGTGACCGGGCTCGGTCGCGATCTCCTCGAACTCGACGACGTTGCCGATGTCGTTGGTGCCCGACATCGAGATGTTGGTGACGCGCTCCAGGATCGCCTCGACGACCACCGGCACCCGGTGTTCGGCGGCGAGCTTCTTGGCCTGCTCGAACGCGGCGCCCAGCTCGTTCGGGTCGGTGACCCGGATCGCCTTGCAGCCGAGGCCCTCGACGACCTTGACGTGGTCGACACCGTAGACGCCGAGTTCCGGCGAGTTGATGTTCTCGAACTCCAGGTTGACCTGGAAGTCGATGTCGAAGGCGCGCTGCGCCTGCCGGATCAGGCCCAGGTAGGAGTTGTTCACCAGGACGTGCACGTACGGGATCTTGTGCTGGGCGCCGACGGCCAGTTCCTCGATCATGAACTGGAAGTCGTAGTCCCCGGAGAGGGCGACGACCGACGCCTCCGGGTCCGCCTTGGCGACACCGAGCGCCGCCGGGACGGTCCAGCCCAGCGGGCCCGCCTGACCGCAGTTGATCCAGTGCCGCGGCCGGAAGACGTGCAGCATCTGGGCGCCGGCGATCTGCGAGAGGCCGATCGTGGTGACGTACCGGGTCTCCGGTCCGAACGCCTTGTTCATCTCCTCGTAGACCCGCTGCGGCTTGATCGGGATGTCGTCGAAGTGCGTACGGCGCTGGAGCCTGGCCCGCTTCTCCTGCGCGGCGGCGGCCCAGCCGGAGCGGTCGGGCAGTCGGCCGGCCGCCTTCAGCTCCCGGGCCACCTCGACGAACAGCTCCAGGGCCGCCTTCGCGTCGGAGGCGATGCCGTAGTCCGGCGCGAAGATCTTGCCGAGCTGGGTCGGCTCCACGTCGACGTGGACGAACGTCCGGCCGGCCGTGTAGACGTCGAGCTTGCCGGTGTGGCGGTTGGCCCACCGGTTGCCGATGCCGAGGACGAAGTCCGATTCCAGGAAGGTCGCGTTGCCGTAGCGGTGCGAGGTCTGCAGGCCGACCATGCCGGCGTTCAGCTCGTGGTCGTCCGGGAGCGCACCCCAGCCCATGAGTGTGGGCACCACCGGGGTACCGGTCAACTCGGCGAATTCGACGAGGAGTTGGCAGGCGTCGGCGGTGATCACGCCGCCGCCCGCGATGATCAGGGGCCGCTCGGACGCGTTGAGCAGCGCGAGCGCCTTCTCGATCTGGGCGCGGGTCGCGGCCGGCTTGTAGACGGCCAGCGGTGCGTAGGTCTCCGGGTCGAACTCGATCTCGGTGAGCTGGACGTCGAGCGGCAGATCGATCAGGACCGGTCCTGGGCGGCCGGACCGCATCAGGTGGAACGCCTGCTGGAAGACGCCCGGGACCTGCGCGGCCTCCAGCACGGTCACCGCCATCTTGGTGACGGGCCCGGCGATGGAGGCGATGTCGACGGCCTGGAAGTCCTCCTTGTGGATCACCGCGGTCGGCGCCTGGCCGGTGATGCACAGGATCGGGACGGAGTCGCCGGTGGCCGAGTACAGACCGGTGATCATGTCGGTGCCGGCCGGGCCCGAGGTGCCGACGCAGACACCGATGTTGCCCGCGTGGGTGCGGGTGTACCCCTCGGCCATGTGCGAGGCGCCCTCGACATGGCGGGCGAGGGTGTGGGTGATGCCGCCGGATGCCTTGAGCGCCGCGTAGAAGGGGTTGATCGCCGCGCCCGGCACCCCGAAGGCGTCGGTGACGCCTTCCCGCTTGAGGATCTCAACTGCCGCGCGGGCAGCGGTCATACGAGCCATCGAGTACTCCTGCTTCGGCTGTCGGATGCGTACTCCCGTCGCGCCCTGCGGTGAGCACTGCCCTGTGGTGACGTGCGATGCCTGCGGCACCGCTTCCGCACTGACACTTCCACATTACTTCCGTATTGTGGAATTGAACTTCTACTATCTGGAATCAATGTAGGTCGGGGGGGCAAACGTCGTCAAGAGACGGACAACGGAGGTCCGACGGGAGCACGCTGGGACGGCTGTCTCGACACGACGCCCTGGAGAAGGTGGGAGAGGGCCAGGCCCGAGAGCCTCCCGGTGCGCTGTCCGGCCTGCCGGCGCGAGCACGTCCACAGCGCGCCCGCCCACCCCTGCGCCTGCGGCCTCCCGATCGCCCCCGCACCGGATCCCGGCGCCGAGCCGACGGTGATCGCCCACCCGGCCCGGGACGACCACTGGGCCACCGTGCACTGCCCGGCCTGCGGCCGCCGGGACGACCGGCCGCACCCGGAGCCGGGCCGCCCGTGCGGGACGGCACTGCGGGTCCCGGTGGCGGGCCGCGCGGCGGCGGCCGGCGACACCGAGCCCCGGGCGGCCTTCCGGCCCGCCGCCATCCGCACCGCGCGCGACGCGGTCACCGCTGCCGCGCTCTCTCTGCGCCGGCTGGGCCACCGGGACATCCGCCGCGCCGACCAGCGGTCCACGACAGGCATCAGCCTGGCCGCCCGGGGCCTGCTGGCCCAGGTCGACCCGACGGCCGGCCCGGCCTCACCACGGGACGTCGAGTGCCTGTGGCTGACGGTCATGCCGGAGTCCGCGGAGCGCGTCCACTTCTCCCTGTCCGGATACACCGACGACGCCCACGACCGCGCCGACACCCTGGGCATCCCCTTGTTCGTCCTGAAGCTCACCGGCACACCACAGCCGGTCAACACCCCTGCCGCCCGCCTGAACAACTCCCCCCGCTGACACCACACCCGGATGAACCATCAGCGGAGCCGTCCCGTTACAAGCTGGGAAAAGTCCCCAGCGGCCGTACTCCAGGCCGCAGACAATCGGAGGTCACGGCATGCCCTCAGACGCACAGGTAACCGAGCATTTGCTCCGTTTTTCGACTTCCCAACTGTCTCTGAAAGATTACACAGAACAGTACGGCATAGACCGCAGCAGCTTCCACAAGTGGACCAAGGGCACACTTCAGCCAAAAGGTCTCGCCGGGTTGACGGATACACAGAAGCAGGTCCTGGAAAGTCGCTTGACGCATATTGCAGCGCGGGCGACGCCCGAGGAGGTGACGGATTTCCTCAGAAGCTACTTGCGAACCGAGCGCATATCGCTGCAGGAATACGCCGATTTCCGGAAAAAAACCTACACCCGTGTCAGAGAGTGGGCCACGGGCAAAAAGGTCCCGGAGGGTCTCGCCGGGTTGACGCCCGGCGAGCGGGAGAAACTGGCAGCTCGGCTGATCGAAAACAGAAAGCCGAAACCGCACACGCTGACGCTGCCCAATGGGCAGCTTCCCCCCTTGGCCGATGTGCTGGCATCGCTGGAGCGGCCCCTATCACGCAACGCGACCGCCGTCCCTCCCGCCACCCAGGGCCAACCCGGTGCCCTCGGTTCCCCCGCCATGGCAGCCGCCGCGGCCAATTCCGCCCACCCCCACACACCGTCCGACACCTCCCCCTCCCGCCGTCTCCCCCCTCTGCCGCACCACGACCCGCAACCTGACTCCCTCTCCAGGTACAGCGCCGGCCGGGGACCCGGGCGCTGATGACCCGAAGCGGCCACCGCTGACCGGCGCGCGCCTGACGAAGCACGCAGACACCCCGACCCCGCGGAACACCTACGCGTACCGCTCCCGCAGTTCGACCTTGCGCACCTTCCCCGACACCGTCATGGGGAAGGAGTCGACGATCTCCAGCCGGCTCGGGATCTTGTAGTGCGCGATCCGGTCCGCGCAGAAGGCCCGCAGCTCCGCGAGGGTCGGCGGGTCGGCCGGGTCGTGCGGGACGACGCAGGCCAGCACCTCCTCGCCGTACCGCTCGTGCGGCACCCCGACGACCTGCACGTCCCTGATCTCCGGATGGGTGTACAGGAACTCCTCGACCTCGCGCGGATACACGTTCTCACCGCCCCGGATGATCATGTCCTTGATCCGGCCGACGATCTCGACGTACCCGTCCTCCCGCATCGTCGCGAGGTCCCCGGTGTGCATCCAGCGGTCCGCGTCGACGGCCTCGGCGGTCAGCTCGGGCTCGTTCCAGTAGCCGAGCATCACGCTGTAGCCGCGGGTGCACAGCTCCCCCGCCACGCCGCGTGGCCGGGTCACTCCGGTCGCCGGGTCGACGACCTTCACCTCCAGGTGCGGCAGCACCCGGCCGACCGTGCCCGTGCGGTGCTCCAGATCGTCGTCCGTCCGGGTCTGGAGGGAGACCGGGGAGGTCTCGGTCATGCCGTAGCAGATGGCGACCTGAGCCATGTGCATCTCGGCGACCACCCGCTTCATCACCTCGACCGGGCAGGGCGAGCCCGCCATGATGCCGGTGCGCAGCGTGGACAGGTCGTAGGCGGCGAAGCCGGGCAGGTTCAGCTCCGCTATGAACATGGTCGGTACGCCGTACAGCGAGGTGCAGCGCTCGCCCTGGACCGCCTCCAGCGTCGCCGCCGGGTCGAACGAGGGTGCCGGGACGACCATGCACGCGCCGTGCGAGGTGGCCGCCAGGTTCCCCATCACCATGCCGAAGCAGTGGTAGAAGGGGACCGGGATGCAGATCCGGTCCTGCTCGCTGTAGTCGATCAACTCCCCCACGAAATATCCGTTGTTGAGGATGTTGTGGTGGGAGAGCGTGGCGCCCTTCGGGAAGCCCGTCGTACCCGAGGTGTACTGGATGTTGATGGGGTCGTCGCAGGACAACTCGGATTCCCGCGCGGCGAGTTCGGCCCGCTGCCCGTCCCCCGCACGCGCGGTGAACTCCGCCCAGCTCGGGTCGTCGATGTAGACGGTCTCCCGCAACTCGGGGCAGTCGCCGCGCACTTCCCCGATCATCGCCCGGTAGTCGCTGCTCCGGTGCCGCACCGACGCGAACAGCAGTGAGACACCGGCCTGGCGCAGGACGAAGCCGACCTCGTGGGAACGGTAGGCCGGATTGATGTTCACCATGATCGCGCCGATCCTGGCAGTGGCGTACTGGACCAGCACCCACTCGGCGCAGTTGACCGCCCAGATGCCCACCCGGTCGGCCTTGGCGACCCCGCTCGCCAGCAGCGCACGGGCCAACGTGTCCACGTCCGCGGCGAATTCGGTGTACGTCCAGCGGCGGCCGGACGCCACGTCCACCAGTGCCTCACGGCCCGGCCAGGCCGCGACCGCCCGGTCCAGGTCGGCCCCGATGGTGTCGCCGAGCAGCGCGGTGCCGCTCGTCCCGTGGGCGTAGGACCACTCGCTCACCTGATGTCCTCCTCGCGGAACTCGTTCGCGGAACCGGCTGCCGTGGCCTCGCGCAGTTCGATCCGGCGGATCTTGCCGGAGACGGTCTTGGGCAGCTCGCCGAACTCCAGGCGGCGGATGCGCTTGTAGGGGGCGAGAACCTGATGGGAGTGCTCGAACAGTGCCTTCGCGGTGTCCGGTCCCGGCTCCCAGCCCTCGGCGAGCACGATGTACGCCTTCGGTACGGCCAGCCGCAGTGCGTCCGGCGCGGGCACGACGGCCGCCTCGGCCACCGCCTCGTGCTCCAGCAGCGCGCTCTCCAGCTCGAACGGGGAGATCTTGTAGTCCGAAGCCTTGAACACGTCGTCGGTGCGGCCGACGTAGGTGATGTAGCCGTCCTCGTCGCGGGAGCCGATGTCGCCGGTGCGGTAGTAGCCGCCGGCCATCGCCTCGGCCGAACGGTCCGGCTCGCCGTGGTAGCCCGCCATCAGGCCCACGGGCCGATCGGACAGGTCGAGGCAGATCTCGCCCTCCGCCACTCCGGGGGCGCCGGAGACCGGGTCGAGCAGGACGACCCGGTAGCCCGGACTGGGCCGGCCCATGGAGCCGGTCTTGAGCGGCTGGCCGGGGCTGTTGGAGACCTGTACGGCGGTCTCGGTCTGCCCGAAGCCGTCGCGGATCGTGACACCCCAGGACCGCCTGACCTGCTCGATGACCTCGGGGTTGAGCGGCTCGCCCGCGGCGGCGGCCTCCCGCGGCGGGGTGCCCAGCTGCGTCAGGTCGGACTGGATGAGCATGCGCCACACGGTCGGCGGGGCGCAGAAGGTGGTCACCCGGGCCCGTTCCATTTCGGCCATCAGCCGGGCCGGGTCGAACCGCGTGTAGTTGTGGATGAAGACGGTCGCCTCGGCGTTCCACGGGGCGAACAGATTGGACCAGGCGTGCTTGGCCCAGCCGGGCGAGGAGATGTTCAGATGCACGTCGCCCGGCCTGACGCCGATCCAGTACATGGTGGCCAGGTGCCCGATCGGGTACGAGGTGTGGGTGTGCTCGACCAGCTTGGGGCGGGCGGTCGTGCCCGAGGTGAAGTAGAGCATCAGCGGGTCGTCGGCGAGCGTCGGTCCGTCCGGGGTGAAGTCGGCGGAGGCGGCGTACGCGTCCTCGTAGCGCTGCCAGCCCGCGGGGGCGCCGCCGACCGCGACCCGCGTGTAGCGACCGGGCACGTCGGTGAACTTGCCGGTGTCGGCCGCGCGCACCAGCACGTGCCGGACCCGGCCGCGCTCGACGCGGTCGCGCAGGTCGGCCGGGCCCAGCAGCGGGGTGGCCGGGATGACCACGGCGCGCAGCTTCATCGCGGCGAGCGCGGTCTCCCACAGTTCGGCCTGGTTGCCGAGCATGACCAGGACCCGGTCCTCGGCGCGGACGCCGCGCGAGCGCAGCCAGTTCGCGACCCGGTCGGAGCGGTCGGACAGCTCGGCGAAGGACAGCCGGCGCTCGGTGCCGTCCTCCTCGACGATGTGCAGGGCGGTGCGGTCGTTGCCGTCCGCGATGACGTCGAACCAGTCGAGGGCCCAGTTGAAGCGGTCCGGGCGCGGCCACTCGAACCCCTCGTAGGCCGTGGCGTAGTCCTCGCGGTGTTCCAGCAGGAAGTCCCGTGCCCTGCGGAACAGCTCAGTCGCCGTCGTCATCTGTGCTCCCTGTTGCTCGGTCGCTCGCCACCGGGGCGCGTCGGCTGCTGCCGGCGTCGGCTCACCCCTACGGCTCACTCCCATCGGTGCCGGACCATTGCCGGGCGGCTCTCTGGCATCGTGTAATCCGTGATGCAGATCTCACTACCCCCGAACGGGGGTGTGGATCGCACAGAGCCACGGTGAAGGGGCGGACAGGTGGCAGCAGACGTCGCGGGGGCGGTGGAGATCAGCGGTGCTCTGGCCCGGCTGCGACGTGTCACGGGGCTGCCGGTCGCCTTCGGCGGCCTGGTGGAGGCCGGCCGGCCGCGGGTGCGGATCAGCGAGCTGAGCGGGACGTCCACGGCGGCGCTGCGCGCGCTCGCGGTGACCTCGGGCAACGGGCTCGGCGGCAAGGCGGTGGAGCAGGCCAGGCCGTGCGCCGTGACGGACTACTCGGCCTCGCGGCAGATCAGCCACGAGTACGACGTCCCGGTGGCCGTCGAGGGCCTGCGCTCGGTGCTCGCCGTGCCGGTGGTGGTGCGCCGGCGGGTGCGGGGCGTGCTGTACGGCGCACTGCGCTCGGCGCACCCGCTGGGCGACCGCACGCTGAGCGCGGCGATGGCGGCGGCCCGGGACGTGGAACAGGCACTCGTGGTGCAGGAGGAGGCACGCGCGCTGCTGGCGGCGGCCCGTCCTCAGTGCCCGGCCGACGGGGACGGCGGTCCCGTCTGGGAGCAGGTGCGCGAGGCCCACGCGGCGCTGCGCGCCCTGGCCCCGAGGATCACCGACCCGGGGCTGCGGGTCGAACTCCTGGCCGCCTGCGGGCTGTTGACGGCACCGGAGTCGGCGCGGGGCACGAATCTGGCACCGCGCGAGCTGGACGTCCTCGCCTGGGTGGCCGCGGGCGCGACCAACGCGGCGGTGGCGGAGCGGCTGGGCCTGCGCCCCGAAACGGTCAAGGGCTACCTCCGTTCGGCCATGCGCAAGCTGGGCGCCCACACCCGCGGGGAGGCGGTGGCGGCGGCACGCCGGGCCGGGCTTCTGCCCTAGCACCCCCCTGGACGCGTTTCGCTGGTCCTGCCGGTCAGGAGCGGGTTGGTCGAGGCCGGCGCCACAGGGCCTCCGGGAACCGCTCGGGACGGGGTCGCGCCCCGAGCCGCCAGGAGGCCCTGCCTTCACGCGTAGACGGCCGCAGCATCCGGCCCGCCAGGTCGGATCAGGTGTTCCAGACCTGGAACTCCGAGAGCTGACCGGCCGGCCAGCCGGTGTTCGCGGTGATGTTCACCCGGAGGTACCGCTGGGTGGTCGCCGCGAACGTGAGGGTGACCGTGTTGCCGGTGGTGGGGTCGAAGGTGTACGTGGCCGACGATTTGACGGTGGTGAACGTGGCACCGTCGGTGCTGCCGGACAGGGACAGCGTCTGGTTGCGGGCGCCCCAGGTCGCGGGGAGCTGGAGGACGACACGGCCGACGCTCTGCGCGGAACCCAGGTCCACCTGTACCCACTGGGGAAGGGCGTTGTCGGCGCTCTCCCAATAGGTGCCCTGGTTGCCGTCCGTCACGTTCGACGACGGGTACACGTCGGTGTGGCTGGACTCGGTGGTGGCCTTTCCGGCCGCCAGGTTCTTGCTCACCGTGCCGGCGCCGGTGCCGGTCAGCGCGACCGTGGTCGTGCCGTTGGACGCGTTTCCGGCGATGGTGAGGTCACCGGTGCGCGTGCCGGACGCGGTGGGCCTGAACGTGACGTCCACCGTGCAGGAGGCGCTCGCCGCGATCGACGTCCCGCAGGTGTTGGTCTGCGAGAAGTCGCCCGTGGTGGTGATGGCGGAGACGGTCGCGGCCGCGGTGCCGGTGTTGGTCACCGTGACCGTCTGCGCACTGCTGGTGGTGTCGAGTGCCTGGCTGGGAAACGTCAGCGACGTCGGGCCGGCCGACAGGGTCGCCCCGGAGGAGCCGCCGCCGCTGGGGAACACCTGGAAGTCCGACAACTGGGCGGCGTTCCACCCCGTGTTGGCGGTGATCTCCACCCGCACGTATCTCGCCGTGGCGGCGTTGAACGTGATGGTCGCCGTGTTGGCGTTGGTGTTCGGGTCGAAGGTGTACCCGGCCGATGCCTTGATCGTGGAGAAGTTCGACCCGTCCGTTGATCCCTGCACCGACAGGGTCTGGGTGCGCGCCGACCATGCCGTCACCGGCGGGAGTTTGAGCACGACCTTGCCGACGCTGAAGTTCTGGCCGAGGTCGACCTGGGCCCACTGCGGGAACGAACCGTTCGCGCTTTCCCAGTACGTCGACGCGTCCGCGTCGGTGAGGTTCGAGGCGACGTACGGGCTGCTGCTCGAACTCGCCGACGCCGGACGCCCGGCGGCGACGTTCGTGGTGCTGTCGATGCCGCTGCCGGCCAGGGAGACGGTGGTCGGGCTGTTGTTGGCGTTGCTGGTGATGGTCAGGTTGCCGGTGCGTGCGCCGCCCGCGGTGGGTTTGAAGCCGACGTTCACCGTGCAGGACGCGCCGACCGCGAGGGTGGAGCAGGTGTTGGTCTGGCTGAAGTCACCGGTCACCGCGACGCCCGAGACGGTCGCCGACGTGGTGCCCGAGTTCGTCACCTTCACCGTCTGCGCGGTGGCGGAGGAGCCGACCACCGTGCCGGTGAAGGTCAGGCTCGCCGGGTCGGTGTTCAGGACCGGGCCGGGCGCGGTGCCGGTCCCGGAGAGGGTGACGGTGTTGGTGATCCCGCCCGCGCCGACGGTCAGGGCGCCGCCACGGCTGCCGGTCGCGGTCGGCGCGAACTTCACGCTGACGGTGCACGAGCCGCCCGCCGGGATCGACGAGCCGCAGGTGTTGGTCTGGGCGTAGTCGCCGCTGGTGGAGACCGACGAGACGGGCGCGGCGGCGTTGGTCGGGTTGGAGACGGTCACGGTCTGTGCGTCGCTGGTCGAACCGGTCGGGACCGAACCGAAGTTGAGCGCGCCGGGGGTGGCCGTCACGCCTTCGGACGGGTAGGGCGGGTAGACCGGAGTCGGCCACCCGCCGCAGTACGGCGTCCCGCTGATGCCGGAGTTGCCGCCGCCGTCGGTCACCGTGAAGCTCCCGACCGAGCAGCTGTACACCGGCGAGGAGTAGCCGACGCCGGTGGCCGTGACGTTGGTGAACTTGGCGGCGCCACCCGTCTGTTCCTGGAGGGCGAAGGTTCCGGTTCCGGCGATGGTCACGTTGTCGAGGTTGACCCCGCTGATGGTGCCCTCGACCCACTGGACCGCCTCGTACGGGCTCTGCTGGATGAGCGCGTCGGTCACGTTGATCGGGCCGGTGATCGCGCCCTGGCTGCCGTCGAACCAGAGGGCGCCCACACCGAACTGCCAGTTGGGGTCGAGGCTGCCGTCCCGGATCATGGTGTTGCCGGAAATCGTGGTGGTGCCGACGGGCGTCGACGAGAAGCGCTGCCCCACGTGGATGCCGCCGCCCTGGGTGAGGCCGGTGTCCACCACCCGGTTGCCGCTGACGGTGTTGTCGTGGCCGCCGTAGATCGCGATGCCGTTGGCGAGGATCTGGAGTGACACGGTGTTGTCGGAGATCGTGTCGTTCGCGTCGGCGCCGATGCCGGAGTCCGCCCAGGTGGCGATGCCGTCGTCGCCGGTGTTGCGGATGTCGCTGTCGGTCACCTTCGAGTTGGTGACGCCGCCGTGGAAGTTGATGCCGTCCGCGGTGGTGTCGCGGATGCGCATGCCGCTGAAGGTCAGGCCGTTCATCGGCCCGTCCATCCAGGCGCCGACCTTCATGTGGTCGATCCACAGGTTGGCGACGGCCGAGTTGCTCATGGCGCCGCCGATGCCGTTGACCTGGGCGCTGTCGTTGCGTTCCTGCACATTGCCGAATATCGCGAAGTTCTGGAGGTGAACGCCGGTGCTCGGCGAGGGCGCGGAGTTGCCGTAGAAGCCGGGGGCCGTGCCGGTGACGGTCGAGTACCACATGCCGGCGCCGGCGATCGTGACGTCGTCGACACTGATGTGGCCGGGGATGTTGTAGGTGCCCGGCGGGATCCACACGGTGCCGCCGGAACCGGCCGCTCTGATCGCGGCGTTGAACGCGCTGGTCGAATCGTTCACACCGGTCGCGTCGGCGCCCTCGCTGGTCACCGACACCGACCCCGAGGGTGCGGTCAGGGCGGCGCCGACCTGCTCGAAGTCGGCGAAGTCGATCGTGTACGAGGAGGCGGTGTCCGCCGCGTCGACCTGTAGCTTGAAGGTCGTTCCCGCCGGATAGGTCGTGGGGAACAGGCGGTGGGCCTCGTCGTAGAAGTGGTGCGGGTTGCTGCCCGGCGAGTTCGTGAAGGGGTAGCTGCCGTAGTACCAGCTGTAGGCGTTGGTCAGAGTGAAGTCGGGCTGCTTGACCCCGTTGATGTAGAGCGACAGCGGGGCGGTGTAGACCGAGCCGCCCGAGGTGTCGGGGATGCTGTAGCGGAAGTTGATCGAGTTGGTCGCCACCGGCGTGGTGAACGTGACGTACTTGCCGGTGCCCTGCAGCGTCGTCGCCTTGCGGTACGACGCCTCGTCAGCCAACTGGCCCTGGGTGTAACTCGGGCCGATGACCGTGCCGTTGGTGGCGGAGTTCTCCGCCTGGACCTCGACGTACGGCAGACTCGCGCCGCTGCCGCCGGTGGCGGCGGTCGCCGCCGAAGCCGGTGCGGCGACCAGAGTGAGGACGCCTGCGGCGGCCAGCATCGCCGTGCTGACCGCCCAGGCCAGGGCTCGTCTCGGATCTCGGAGGAATCGAAGGAATCGAAGGAAAGGGAACACTTACCACTCCTTTTATTGGGAAATGCCGGATTTATTCCGTCGTTACCAGCAGAGAGGGAGGGGCAGGGAGGGAGAACACGGGCGACCGACGCACTCCAGCGCACGGCAGGACACCTCGCCGGCCTCATGAACGGTGGCCGGCAGAGCAGTTCACAGAGGGTGAGGACGGAGGGAGGACGAGTGGCAGCGACGCATGGGGGACCGTAATATCCGCGATATCAAGGCGCAACAATCAGACAGAATTTTGCAGAATCAAAACATTGTGCTGCAAGATCCGATGTAATGCCTTGAGAGCATGTCCAGCGGCCGACCCGGGCCCGGCGGCTTCAGGTGGTGGTGCCGACGGCCTGGGGGCCCGCGCCGCGTCCGGCCCGGCCCGGCCGTCCGTTCACTTGACGAAGATTTGAATTTCTCGCTGCGCGCCCCCGGATATTTCCCCGGGTACGCGGTCCATCCGAATTTCAGGAATCATTGCCTAGAATTTGGCCCGGACACGACACACGAGGGGAGCGGTGACCGTGCGACGGGACTTCCGGGAGCCTGCAAGACACCGCCCCGACCTGGTCTTCGGCCGGGACGAACCGGTGGCCGCCGCGCGTGACCAGCTCGCCGCGGGCGGCAGCGTGCTGCTGCACGGCCCCGCCGGAATAGGGAAATCGACCGTCCTGCGGGCATTGGCAGCGGAATACGCAGGAGCCGCCCGCACGGTGTTGCGCTGCTCCGCCACCGAGTCCGAATCCCATCTGCCCTTCCTCGCCCTCGCCGACCTCCTCGGCCTGGTCCTGGAGGAGGTCTCCGGCCATCTCCCCGCGGCCCAGCGCACCGCTCTGGAGTCGGCGCTCACCGGCCGCGGCGAGTCCACCCTGCAACGCGACGGCCTGGCGCTGCGCCTCGCGGTGCTCTCCGCGCTGCGCGCGCTCGCTGCCGAGGGCCCCGTCCTGATCGTCGCCGACGACCTGCAATGGCTGGATCCGGCCAGCGCCGAACTCCTCGGCTTCGCCGCGCGCCGCCTGGGCGACACCCCGGTGCAACTCCTGTGCGCGGTACGCACGGAGGGACAGGAGTACGACCGTCATCTACGCGCGTCCCCGCCGGACACCGTGGCCATCCGGCTCGGTCCGCTCAGCCGCGCCCAGGTCGCCACGCTGCTCGACCACCGCGGCCACCGCCTGCCGCGCTCCACGGTCCGCGAGATCCACCGCACCAGCGGCGGCAACCCGCTGTTCGCCCTGGAACTGGGCCGGGCCCTGGCCGAGAACCCCACCCCGCCCCGGCCCGGCGAACCGCTGCCCGTGCCCACCTCGCTGCGCGCCCTCGTGCTCAGCCGCCTCGACCTGCTGTCGGTCGAGGCCCGCCGCACCCTGCTGGTGGCGAGCGCGGGCGCCCGTCCGACGCCCGCGCTGCTGCTCGCGGCCGGCCGCGACAACGCCGAGGCCGAGTGCGCCCAGGCCGCCGAACTCGGCCTGCTCGCCACCGACCTCGACGGCCCTACAGGCCCCGCGGTCCGGTTCGCGCACCCGCTCATCTCGGCCGCGCTGTACGCGGAGGCGCCCGCGCACGAGCGGCGTGCCGCGCACGCCGCGCTGTCCACCGCGGCCGGCGATCCGATCGAGCGGGCCCGCCACCTCGCCCTGGCCACCACCGGCACCGACCCGGAGGTCGCCGCCCGGCTCGCCGCGGCCGCCACCCAGGCCCGGGACCGCGGGGCCCCCTTGGTGGCCGCGCACCTCGGCCTGCTCGCCGGCCGGCACACCCCGGCCGGCACCGCGCCGGGACCGGACGGGCACCGGTTGCAGGCCGCCGAGGACGCCATCACCGCGGGCGAGGTGGATCTCGCCGGGGACATCGCCCGTGAGGTGCTGACCCGGGCCACCGTGCCCGCCGACCGGGTACGGGCCTGGATCATCGTGATCGACACGGCCGGCCACACCATGACCGAGGTCGACTCGGTCTTCCCGCAGGCCCTGGCCGACGCCGGGGACGACCCACGGCTGCTCGCCCTGGTCCACTACCAGCTGGCCTGGCGGGGCCTGATCCTCCAGGGCGACTTCACCGAGGCCCGCGAGGCCGCCGCGCACGCCGCGGAGCTGGCCGCCCGCGGCGGCGACCGGCGCACCGAGCTGCTCTCCCTGGCCTTCCAGGCCCAGACCGAGACCCTGATGGGTCACCCGGACGCACCCGCCACCATCAAGCGCGCCCTGAAAGAGCCTCAGGACCCCGCGGTGGCCTGCCACCACAACGGCGCGGGCAGCGCCCGGTTCCGCTGGCTGGTCATGGGCGACCAACTGGCCCAGGCGCGGGCGACCGTGACCGCGCTGCTGCGCGAGGTGCGCCGGCGCGGATCGGTGGAGAGCGAGGTGCACTTCCTGCGCGGGCTGGCCGAGACCGAATTGCGCTCCGGGCACTGCGGCCGGGCCCTCGACCTGGCCCGCGAGGGCCTCCGGCTGGCCCGGGACTCCGGGATCGGACAGACCGCCTCCGCCATGCTCACCTCGCTCGCCGAGTCCTCTGGCGGCGACGTGGACCGGGGGCTCGTGCTCGCCCGGGAGGCGGCGGACCAGGCCGAGGAGGACGGCGACCAGATGTATCTGTCGCGAGCGCTCGGCGCGCTCGGATACGCCCAACTGGTGGCCGGGGACCCGGCGGGCACGGTCCGCTCGCTGCGCCGGGTGCGCGAACTGGAGGACGGGCTCGGCATCACCGACCCGGCGCGCGGCCGCTGGCAGGGCGATCTCGCCGAGGCGCTCGTCCGTGTCGGTGAACCGGACGAGGCGCAGGACGTCATCGACGTCAGCCGGGAGCACGCGCTGCGGCTCGGCCGGGAGAGCGTCCTCGCCGTCCTGGACCGGTCCGAGGCGCTGGTGCGCGCCGCCCACGGCGACCAGGAGGCCGCCGTCGCCCAGCTGACCGCCGCTCAGGACCGCCTCACCAAACTGGGCTACGGCCTGGAGGAGGCGCGGGCCGCCTTCTCCCTGGCCGCGCTGCACGCCCGGCGGGCGGGCACCGACGCGCCGGGGGCCGGCCGCGGCCCGACGGCGTCGTACGAGGAGGCCACCCGCCTCTTCCGGCGGTGCCGTGCGCTGCCCTGGCTGCGCCGGGTGGACGAGGCCGCGAGCGCGCCGGAACCGCGGCCCGCAGCCGCCCCGGCCACGCTCGACGGCCTTGAGGGACTCGCCCCGACGGAGCGTCAGGTGGCCGCGCTGGTCATGGAGGGGGCGACCAACCGGGAGATCGCCGCACGCCTGTTCATCAGTGTGAAGACGGTCGAGGCGACCCTGACCCGGGTCTACCGCAAGCTCGGGATCCGCTCGCGGGTGGATATCGTCCGTTTGGCGGCGGGCCGCCGCGCGAAGTGAGGGAGCTGCCGGTTAACTGGGCGCGACCGAGGGTTTTCCCTGCCCTACTCCCTTAGGGGGTTCCCTCATTGGGAGTCGAGGGTTCCGGGTCCTAGCGTAAGGGCGTGCCGCTCGCCCGGGCACATGGGGGTCGGTCCCGCGACCCTCATGCCCCCCACCCCGCGCGTCCCCCACCGGCCACCCCCACTGAGGAGACTCATGTTCGGGCTCACCCGTGCCAGAAAGACCGCCGCCGCCTTCGTGGCCACCGCTGCCGCCGCCACCGCGCTGATCGCAGCCCCCTCGGCGCTCGCCGCTCCGCAGCCCATCGTCGGCGGGACGACGACCACGACGACGGCGTACCCGTTCATCATGCAGATCACGGACGCCGCGCAGAACCAGTTCTGCGGCGGCACCCTGGTGTCCGCCACCAAGGTGATCACGGCCGCGCACTGCATGGTCGGCGAGAGCACCGGCAGCATCCGCGTGGTCGGCGGCCGGACCTACCTCAACGGGACGAACGGCACGGTCAGCCGGGTCAGCAAGATCTGGATCAACCCGGACTACACGGACGCCACCAACGGCGACGACGTGGCCGTGCTGACCCTGTCGACGTCGATGCCGTACACCACGGCGCCGTACGTCTCCTCCTCCCAGACGGGTGTGTACGCCGCCGGTGCCACGGCCCGCGTCCTCGGCTGGGGCACCACCTCGGAGAACGGGGGCTCCTCCAACCAGCTGCGGACCGCGACCGTGCCGATCGTGTCCGACTCCAGCTGCCGTACTTCCTACGGTTCGGACTTCGTCCAGACCGACATGGTGTGCGCCGGATACACCTCCGGCGGCGTGGACACCTGCCAGGGCGACAGCGGCGGTCCCCTGCTCATCGGGGGCGCCCTGGCAGGGATCACTTCCTGGGGCGAGGGCTGCGCCCGGGCCGGTTACCCGGGTGTCTACACCCGGCTGACCACCTTCTCGAACCTGGTGGCCGCACAGGTCGGGTCGTAGCCGGGCCGGACACTCGCTCCCGGCCGAGTACTCCTGAGCGCCCCTCAGGTCGAGCCAGGGGGGCGCTGCGAGCCACCACGAGCGGCCCGCAGCGCCCCCCTTTCCATGGGCCGCGCCCCTTCCCCCCTCCCCCCACCGTCCGTCCGTTTCCGTCCGCCCTCCGCGCGCGGGCCCACGGCCGGTGCTCCGCGGCCCGGCCCGCCTCCGTACCGGTCAGATCCTGCGGACCGCGACGGCGGCGATGTCGTCGCTCAGGTTGTCCCCGCTGTGTTCCAGCAGGGCGTCATGCAGGCTTCTCAGGACCTGCGAGGGTGGTTTGTCCAGTTGGTCGCGGGCCCAGGTGGTGAGGGGGAAGAAGGTTCCGTGGGCGTCGCGGGTCTCGGTGACGCCGTCGGTGTAGAGGAGCAGTTGGTCGCCGGTGGTGAAGGCGAAGCGGCGGGGGCGGAAGGTGGGGGTGAGCAGGCCGCCGAGGTTGAGGGGGGCGCCGGGGTCGTCGGAGTCGAGGACGTGGACCTCGCCGTGGCGGCCGAGCAGAGGTGGGGGGTGTCCGCAGCTGAGGATGGTGGCGTGGGTGGCGTGGCGGGGGATCTCGGCGAGGACGGCGGTGGCGAAGAGTTCGGCGGGGTCGCCCTGGGCGAGCGCGGCCGCGTCGTCACGGCACAGGGTGGTCTCCAGGCAGCCGGCGATCTGGGTGAGGTCGGTGGCCTCGTAGGCCGCTTCCCGGAACGAGCCGAGCACCGCCGAGGCCGCGGCGAGGGCGGGCAGTCCTTTGCCCCGGACGTCGCCGATGATCAGGCGGATCGCGTCGGGGGTGTCGGCCAGGGCGTAGAAGTCGCCGCCGACCCGTGCGTGCGGGGTGGCGGTCAGGTAGAGACTGCCGATCTCCAGGGGTCCCACCCGGCGCGGGATGGGCCGCAGCAGCACCTTCTGCGTGGCGTCCGCCACGGTACGGACCTCGGTGATCGTGTCCTCCCGCTGCAACCGCAGATGACTGGCGTAGGCCGCCGCCACGGTGACCGCGGCGATCGCCCCTACGGTGAACAGGGCGGAGTGGTCCGACGCCAGCACGGCATAGACCGCGACCCCCAGCAGACAGGCCACCCCGAGGAGCAGCGTGGGGACGACCGGCCACAGCACCGCCGCCAGCGCGGGCACGGCCGGCAGGAGCCGGTAGACCGGTTTCTCGGGCGGCATCAGCACCTCAAGGATGGCGAGGAGCACCGCGAGGAGCGCCGGCGAGACCAGCACCGGATCCCGGCGCACTCGGCTCAGCCAGCGTGTCCTTCTCCCACCGGTCAATCTCCTCATAGAAGGCAAATATATGTAAAACAGACGGCGAAGGTGGCAACAGGTCCGCCCGCCGCCGCTGGAACAGGGCCGTCCCGGGCGTCCCGCGCGCCACACGGACGGTGAGCCCGGAGCACCGTCCGTAGTCACACCCCTCGGCACCGATCACGCCGTCGGGGCCGGCGGAACCGGGCGACGCCCCAACGCCCCTCGCGCATCGACGCCTGAACATCGACACCCCCCTTGATCACTAAATGAAGGTTAAAGGCGACCCGGAAAGGCATCCGGCACGACGGACATCGTCGAACGCCAACTCTCTTATTTTCCAAGGTAGTTGACCGTCCTCACCTACATCTCCCCCGGCATCTCGACCATGGTGAACCTGGCGCGTCCCTGACAGAATGAGCTGCTTTCCGAACTGCGCTCACGTCACACGTTTCTCTGCCTGCCCCACCAACAGACAGGACGACAGTGCTGGGATCACGAAGAAGAACGAGACGGCTCACGTATGCCTCCGCCTGCTCCGGCGCACTGCTGCTGACGGTGGCCATGACGACGGGGCTCACCACCGCCCCGGCCGCCGCGGCGGGTTCCCCGGCCGCGGCGGCGCCGTCACCCGCCGCGCCCTCCTACCGCACGGTCACGCTGATCACCGGCGACCGGGTCCTGCTGGACCGCGGCGGTGACGCCGTCGGCGTGACGCCGGCCAAGGGCCGGGCCGGCATACCCCTTCAGATCAGCCACACCGGTGACCACACCTATGTCGTCCCGGCCGACGCCGACGCGCTGATCGCCGAGGGCAAGGTCGACCGGGCGCTGTTCGACGTGGCCGAGCTGGCCCGCCCCGAGTACCAGGACCTGGCCCGCGGCGGCGCCCCGGTGCTCGTGGAGTACACGGCGGCGGACCCGGCGGCCCGCGGCCGGCTGCGCGCGGACACGGACACACCGGTACGGGAACTCACCTCCGTGGACGCCGAGGCCCTGGTGGTGTCCCCCGAGGAGGCCACCGCGGCCTGGTCCGCGCTCACCGACACCGAGAACGGCGTGAGCGAACTGGCCCCGGGCGTGGCCTCCGTCGAGCTCGACCGGGTGGTGACCGCCGCCCTTGACGTGAGCGTGCCGCAGATCGGCGCGCCCGAGTTGTGGAAGGCCGGCTTCGACGGGACCGGCGTGAAGATCGCCGTGCTGGACACCGGCATCGACCCGGGGCACCAGGACCTGGCCGGCCGGATCGTCGCCGAGCAGAACTTCTCGTCCGACACCGACGTCCTGGACCACAACGGGCACGGCACACACGTCGCCTCGACGGCCGCCGGCACCGGGGCGGCCTCGGACAGCAGGTACAAGGGTGTGGCGCCCGGCGCCCGGCTGATCAACGGCAAGGTCCTCAACACCGCCGGCTCCGGTCTGACGTCCGAGATCGTCGCGGGCATGGAGTGGGCCGTCGCGCAGGGCGCCGACGTCGTCAACATGTCCCTCGGCGCCCCCGACGAACCGGGCTCCGACCCCCTCGAAGAAGCCGTCGACGCCCTCTCCGACCAGGCGCTGTTCGTGATCGCCGCGGGCAACTCCGGGTCCGCCGCGGGCACGGTCGGCTCCCCCGGCGTGGCCGAGGACGCCCTGACCGTGGGCGCCGTGGACAAGCTCGACAAGCTCGCCGACTTCTCCTCACGCGGCCCGCGCATGGACGGCGGCGTCAAGCCCGACGTGACCGCGCCCGGCGTCGGCATCACCGCGGCCGCGGCCGAGGGCACCCGGCCGGGCGACCCGCACCCCGCGCCCGGGTACGTCACCCTCAGCGGCACCTCCATGGCCACCCCGCACGTGACCGGCGCGGCGGCCCTGCTGATGCAGCAGCATCCGGACTTCAGCGGCGCGCAGATCAAGGCGCTGCTGACCGGATCCGCGAAGCCCGGCGGCTACAGCGCCTACCAGGAGGGCACCGGACGGATCGACCTGACCCGGGCCGGCGCGCAGACCGTCGTGGCCGAGCCGGGCTCGCTGAACTTCGGCCGCGCCGAGTGGCCGCACACCGACGACGAGCCGCAGACCCGTACGGTCACCTACCGCAACCTCGGGGACCAGCCGGTCACCCTGGACCTGACCGCGACCACCACCGGTCCCGGCGGCGGGGCCGCTCCCGAGGGCCTCTTCACTCTCGGCGCCGACCGGGTCACCGTCCCGGCCGGCGGCACCGCCGGTGTCGAGGTGACCGCGGACACCCGGGTCGGTGGCGAGGCCGACGGCGCGTACAGCGTGACGCTCGTCGCCACCGGCGGCGGCCGGACCGTCCGCAGCGTGGGCGGACTCGACCGCGCGGCGAACACCTACCAGGTCACCGTCAAGGCCACCGGACGCGACGGCCTGCCGCCCGGCTACTTCAACTGGGCCGCCTGGTTCACCGGCATCGGCAACGGTGTGTTCGAGCTGGTCAGGGGTGAGGACGGGACCGCCACCGTGGAGTTGCCGGCCGGCGACTACGCCTTCGTCGGGCGCAACTTCGCCGCCGACGGCATCGACAATCTCGTCGCCCCGAAGGTGACGGTCGACCACGACATGACCATCGCCTTCGACGCGCGCGACGCCCGGCCCGTCGAGGTGACCCTGCCGGACCCGCAGGCCACCGGCTACGCCACGCTCATCTCGACGGTGGTGCGCTCCGGCGGCGCCGAGGCGTCCATCGGCATCGGCCTGAGCGCCGGCCTGAAGGGCGCCCGCACCGCAATGATCGGCGAGGCGCCGGCGCCGGGCGAGGTCACGTCGTACTTCGCCTCGCACTGGTCCGACGGCGCGAGCGAGTACCACATCGCCGACACCCTCCAGGACGGCTTCTACACCGGTCACGTCCAGCACGTCACCGCCGACGACCTGGCAGAGCTGACCCTCCGTCAGGGGGCGTCGGTCCCGAACGCGCTGGGGGTGAACTGGACCATCCTTCCGGGTGCCGGGGGCTCGGCCGTCGGCTTCTACGACGACCTGCCGAACACCCGGACGGTGTACGTGCAGGGCGACTACGCCTGGGCGGCGCTCTCCCAGCAGGTCGACCCGGGCAACGGCGACGTCCAGACCGAGTACGAGGTCCCGGCCCGCACCTACCCCGCCGGTACGAGCCGCACCGAGACGGTCGGCACCGGCGTGTTCGGACCGGCCCTCGGCGACGGCGGCGGACTCGTCCGGGACGGCGACACGCTCACCGGGACGATCGCCCCGTTCACGGACGGTGCGGGACATCCCGGCGGCAGCCTGTACGACGCGGCGTCGGCCTCCACCACGCTGTACCGCAACGGCAGGAGCTACGCCACCGCGAGCGGTGTGCTCGACGCCGCGCGGTTCGAACTACCGCCGGGCAAGGCCCGCTACCGGCTGGTGACCACGGTCGGCCGGGCCGCGGCCGGGGTCTCCTCGGTCACCTCCGAGGTGACCTGGCAGGCCGAGTTCACCTCGGCCCACACCTCGTCGGCCGCCTCCGTCCCGGCCAGTGTGGTCCGCTACGCGCCGCGCCTCGACCTGGACTCCACCGGCCCGGCCGGCGTCCGGCAGTCGGTACCGGTCACCGTGCAGGGTTCGGCGGCCGACCGGAACCTGGCGTCGCTGAAGGTGTCCGTGTCCTACGACGGCGGCCGGACCTGGCGGCCGGTGGGCGTCCGGCACGGCGCGGTCACCGTGGACAACCCGCCCGCGGGCGGTTCGGTCTCGCTGCGCGCCGAGGTGCAGGACCGTCAGGGCAACGCGTTCGCCCAGACGGTCCTCGACGCCTACCGCACGAAGTGACCCCGGCGGCCGGAGCGGCAGAGGGGGGTTGAACGGCGGCC